>JAYUWD010000351.1:0-11878 GCA_043753735.1 Gemmatimonadaceae bacterium | reverse complement strand
TGGGAGGGGCAGCAGTAGCCAAATCCCAGTCGAGACTGCTGACGCCGAGCAGCGCGTCCCGAACGGCGCCGCCAACGCACCACGTTTCATACCCGGCTTCGCGCAGCGTCCGAGCAATCTCGATGACTGCCCCAGGGGCCCGAAGCACGTCGTCCGAAGCCAGAACAGTCACCCGCAGAGGACGCTGCCGCCGTTCACGTTCAAGACTTCACCCGTAACGTGGCGCGCAAGCCGACTGGCCAGAAAGACAATCGGTCCGGCGATGTCCTCCGCCGAAGCTACACGACGCAGCGGGATCGCAGCCTCGATGCGGGAGCGCCCTTCGCCAGCGAATGGCACTTCAACTGCCTCCGTGTCGACCCATCCTGGAGCGACGCAATTTACCGTCACATCGCGAGGACCGAGCTCGACGGCTAACGACTTGACGAACGAAATCATGGCGCCTTTGGTCGCTGCGTAGTCGGAATGGCCTGCCTCACCCCGCTGTCCGGCCGTACTGGAAACAAAAATCAGCCGGCCACCGGTGGGCAGTATTGGGGCCACAGCGCGGGCGGCGAAAAACATTCCGTCCAGGTTTGCGCTCATGGTCGACCTCCATCTGGCATCGTCGAGTGAGCCGACATCGACTGGATTGGGCGGCCAAACACCCGAGTTACCAACAAAAATATCCACACCGCCAAGTTTTTCAACACCCGCAAGAACGAACGAATCGTTTGCCTCGCGTGTTGACAAGTCGCCAGAATGTGCAAAACTCCTGACGCCGAGAGCCTCCAATTCTGCGACCAATGCGTTTGCATCGGCCTGACGAGACCGGTAGGCAATGCCAACATCAGCCCCCGCCAAGGCCAACATTCGCGAGACCGCTGCACCAATTCCTCGCGAGCCCCCGGTGACCAGCGCTCGCTTTCCACGAAGATCTATCATGTTACGGTGATGGTTTGTTAGTGATAAAGTACATAATGGAAACTGTCTAAACACTTGTCATTAGTCATCATGTGGCAGCACAGTTCACAGCGATTGCTCGATGATTTCACAAATCGCGTGTTGTATGCACATGTGGATTTCCTGAGCGCGGTCTGTCCGGTCGGTGGGCACAATAACCGTATGATCGGCCACGTGCTTGAGCGTGCCGCCATCCTTGGCCGACAGCGCAAGCACCGGCACCCCGAGAAGCTTCGCCGCTTCGGCGGCACGTATGACGTTTGGTGAATTGCCACTTGTCGAGTGGATAATGAGCAGATCGCCGACTTTTGCCAACGCTTCTACCTGACGAGAAAAAATGTGATCGAAGCCGAAATCATTTCCCGTCGCCGTGAGCAGCGAGCTATCGGTAGTCAACGCGATTGCGGGGTACGCTCGCCGGTTTCGCATGTAACGGACGACGTACTCGGTAGCCATGTGCTGTGCATCGGCTGCCGATCCGCCGTTACCGCAAAAAAACAGGGTGCCACCACGCGTCACCGTATCCCGGACCATTTCGAGCGCTTTCCCAACATCGGCTTCAAGGGTCTGGGCGACGCGTTGAGCGGTTTCCGCGAGCTGCATGAGGGCTGCCGTGATCGTTCCGGCTGATGTTGCAGTCATGAAAAATCTTGTATTGAAGTCGGTGATTTCGTGAGCTCGGAGGCGGGGGTCGCCTCTGGCCTCGGCTACGGTCGAGCGCCGAACAGCCGCTTGATCCGAGTCAGCATACCGGTGTGCAAGGGAGGGACAGGCAGCGGGTCTTCGTCGCTCAACACACGCCCCGCGTTGATCCTGGTCAGTAGATCGACCTGCGCTTCCGCTCCGCGCTCACCTAGCCAATCACGAGCTGACGCCAGCGAACGGTGGTCGCCATGATTGTCAGACGCCACGATGTCGATCAGCCCTTGGCTGAGTAGTGAGCGCGCGAGCTCAGCGGGCATGCCGCGCCCCATCAGCACCGAGGCGTCAGTCTGAATTACAACCCCGAGGTCTCGCCATTCACGGACGAGTTCGACAGTGCAGCCAAAGTAGCGCTCCGGGTGCGCCAAAACGGGTGTCCGCCCCGAACGTGCGATTCGACGAAGCTCGGTCGACGCGCCGCGAGGAATGCCGCCTCGGGTGAACTCTACGAGCAAGGCACGCGATCCGCCCAAGCACAGCTCCGGCGTCGTCAGGTCTACACCGGGGGCATCCAGCATGATCTCCCACCCCAGCCGAAGTTCGGGCACCGCGGGTGCGGCTTTGCGAAGCTGCGCCAAAATGCTCTGATACTCGTTGTACGGAGCGGTCGCCGCCTGAGAGGCGTTCAAATGGGGGGTGCAGACAATAACTGTCACCCCATCGTCGGCAAATCGCTGCAGCACGGGCACAGAAACGTCGAGGGACGGAGAACCGTCGTCGACGCCTGGGAGCAGATGAGAGTGAATGTCGATCACGCTGCAATCATCCTCGGGGGAATCGATCCAGGTGAGACTCGTTCGGTCAGCGACATGCCTGATCGGTCAGCAGCAAACTCTGTGTCGGTCAGTCGGGGCGTTCGCCCGGCAACGCCGCGATCCGCGCCATGGCACGAGCCGCACGGGCCTCGAGTCGTTCGGGCGAATCCGCCGCCGCTTGGAACGCATACGTCACGAGCGCGTCGACCGCCAGCAGGTCCAGCGCCGATCCACGCGTGGTGGAGCCGGTGGCGAGCAACTCGTCCATCAAATGCTCCCCGGCGTCCAGACAGGCCTCCGGAACTCGATCGACGGCCTGTGCAGCAACATGTGCCAACGCGAGCTTCAGGCGTTCGGCCAAGGCAGGTGGCGGCGCCGGTTGGAGCGCCGCTAGCCAATCGCCAACGGTGCGCAAGACGGGATCCGCCGTCCGCAGGCTGTTGGGCGGCACCGTCTCGCTCATCCGGCGGCAGCCAGTCGGCCCACGACCTCGCGCGCAGCTGCGAGGGCTGCGTCGACTTGAGCACCATCAATCCCAGCTTGCGCCATGTGAGGCTTTCCGCCCCCACGGCCGCCTACCATCGCCGCGACATCGCGCACCACAATGTCAGCCCGGAACCCGCGATCACGCACATCATCAGTCGCGACAGCCAGCAGCGCGCCTTTTCCATCTGGCAGCTGCGCGCCGAGCACCGCGACGCCACTACCCAGCACTTCGCGGACGGCATCACCCAGCGCTTGCAGGCTTTTCACGTCGGCGACGTCGACGCGCGTCGCGAGAAACCGCACCCCACCGTGATCAGCCGCCAAAGCCGCGATTTGCTGCGCTTGGCCACCACCGCTCGCGCCTCCGCGCATCGCTGAATCGAGCTTTTTTTCGAGTTGTTTGCGCTCGTCGAGCAGCGCATCGAGTTTGCGCTCGATCTGTTCGAGGCTGGCGGATGAACCACCCATCGGCACCTTGAGCCGCGCCGCGATGTGAGCGAGGGTGCGCTCCCGTTCAGCGAAGAACTGGAACGCGCGCGGCCCAGTCACTGCTTCGATCCGGCGAACGCCCGCGGCGACACCGACTTCCGAGACAATGCGGAAAAGGCCGATCTCCGACGTATTGCGCACGTGGGTCCCGCCACAGAGCTCGACGGAAAGCGCTTCTATTTCCACCACCCTCACGACATCGCCGTATTTCTCGCCAAAGAGTGCCATCGCGCCCTGCGACACTGCGTCCGCGTAAGCTTCCTCACGGGTCCGAACCGGCGCCGCTTTCCACACGCCGGCATTCACCCGCGACTCGACCTCGGTCAGCTGTTCCGCACTGAGCGGCCCATGATGCGTGAAGTCAAAACGCAGACGGTCGGGCGAAACAAGCGATCCCGCCTGATGTACGTGCTCGCCAAGTACTCCGCGCAGCGCCGCATGCAGAAGGTGCGTCGCGGTGTGGTTGCGCCCCGTATCGTGGCGCCGTTCGGTCGGAACCATCGCGCGCGCGGCCCCGAACGTGATTTCACCTTGGGGCGTGCCGATCGCGGCAATGCGGCCATCGACTTTTCGCACCTCAGCGACGTCCACCGACCAACCCGCGCCGATGATCTTGCCCGTATCAGAAACCTGTCCACCAGACTCGGCATAGAACGGCGTTTCGCGAAGCATCACTGCGACACGTCCGTCTGGCAGGTCGCGCACAGCCGTGACGATGGTGTCGACATCGATCGCGTCGTATCCAACAAATCGGCCAAGGGAGGCCTGGTGCTGCGCGTCATGCGTCCACTGCGTTGGATCACCAAAGCCGTCTGCGGTCACCGTGAGCTGGCGCGACTTACGCTCGGCTTGCGACTGCTTGCGTTGTCCCGACAGCGCATGTTCAAATCCGCTGATATCGACGAGATAGCCGCGCTCCCGCGCCATCAACTCGGTCAAGTCGATCGGGAACCCGAAGGTGTCGTATAGTCGGAATGCATCGTCGCCCGCGATCGAACCACGAATCGCACTTGAACCTTGCGTCGAACCGAGTGGTGCGAGTTCCTCGAAACGCGACATGCCCGCATCGATGGTAGCGAGGAAACGCTCCTCTTCGGCGCGGGTGGTGTCGATGATGTGCTTCCGACGGACGTGCAGCTCAGGATAGATGTCGCGCATTGTGGAGATGAGCACGTCGACAATATGTACGAGCGTTGGTTCGCGACGGCCGAGCAGCCATGCATGACGCACCGCGCGACGGAGAATGCGGCGCAGTACGTAGCCACGTCCTTCGTTGGAGGGAAATACGCCGTCTGCCATCAGGAACGACACGGCACGCGCATGATCAGCTATGACGCGGAACGAAGCCGGATCGATTTCCCGACCGTCAGGTCCGTGCGCGGTGCCGAGTCCGACGCCTGGGCGATAGGGATATTTGATTCCGACGACTTCCTCGACTTTCGCGATGAGCGGCGCAAAGAGGTCCGTGTGGAAGTTGTTGGTGACGCCCTGCAATACAGCGGCAATGCGCTCGAGCCCTGCGCCGGTGTCGACGGAAGGCTTGGGGAGGGGCACGAGCGTGCCATCCTGCTGCCGGTCGAACTGCATGAAGACGAGATTCCAGATTTCAAGAAAGCGTCCGGCTTCTGCGCCTTCCACGAATGCATCGAGTCCGTATTCGGTCAGATCCGTGCGCGTCCACTCGCCGTGCGCCTCCTTGGGGAACGCCCAATCGGGAGCGATTTTTGCGAGGTCGACATAGATCTCGGTGCACGGACCACACGGTCCTGTGTCGGCCATCTGCCAGAAGTTGTCCTTCGCACCGAGCCCGTAGATGCGGCTGTCCGGGACATCAGCGACGTCTTTCCAAAGCTGACGCGCTTCGTCGTCTTCGTGGAAGACGGTGACGCGCAGATGTTCGCGTGGAATCTTCAACTCTTCGGTAATGAACTCCCACGCGAAGCGGATCGCATCGCGTTTGAAATAGTCACCGAAGGAAAAATTGCCCAGCATCTCGAAGAAGGTGTGGTGGCGCGCCGTGTGGCCTACCTGCTCAAGGTCGTTGTGCTTTCCACCGGCGCGCACGCATTTCTGCGAGGTGGTAGCGCGCCGTTTGCTGTCAGGCGCCTCCTCCATGCCCAGAAAGACCTTCTTGAACTGGACCATCCCTGCGTTGGTGAACAGCAGGGTAGGATCGTCGGCCGGCACGAGCGAGGAGCTCTGTCGGATGGCGTGGCCATTCTTTTCGAAGTAGGCCAGGAATCGGGTGCGGATTTCGGTCGCGAGCATAAGCGTCGAAATATAGGCGACGCGACCGCTATCGTTTCAGGGGACAGGCAATGATTTGAAGTATTCGTCGAGCGCGGTGCGTAACGTTGATCCACCGAAGCCGCGACGTTGGAGGAAGGCGATAAGGCGTCGGTGGGCAACTGCGGGCTCGAGTGACGACTGGGATCGCATGCGTTTGGCAATGGCAGCGCGGCATGCCGCCAGCTCGTCGAAGGCATCATCCGCAACGGCCTCGGCGACCGCCTGTGCGGCCTCCCGTCCGTCAATCCCTTTGCTGCGCAGTGTCTGGCGTACGCGCGCGGGCGCTTCTCCACGTCTCAAGCGGGACGATGCTTCGGCGCGCGCCACTTCATGATCGGAGAGGAGTCCTGAGGCTTGGAGCCTTTCGAGCGCGACGGTGACAATCGTCATATCGGGCTCACGTCGTCGCAGGCGCAGCTGGAGTTCGCGTGTCGTGCGTCGCCCTCGCGCGAGCATGGCGACGGCGCGAGCGAACAGGTCGCCAATTGCGGCTTCGCGTACCAGTCTAGCGACGGCTGGCTGATCGAGCGTTGCGCCAATCTGTGTGGCGCCCGTGTCGGCGAGTGCGCTGACACCGACCACCAACGATTGGCCGTCGCTGAGTGTGACGACGTAGCGGCCAGCTGTTCGTGGCGATTCGCGCAGAGCGGTCACCGTCACTGTTGAGACGATGTTGTCGCCGTCGGGTTGGTTCCCGGACAGAAAAAGAGCCGAGGGGCTACTCACGACGAGCCGTGGTGATCCGGGCACCACTTCACGTCGCAAGCCACCCCCCGGCCCGCTCTTTTCAGCGCATCGATGGAGATGCGCAGTGTGCTACTCCTCGGTTTCTTCGACGGCTGGCGCCGCGTCAGGGTCGGTCTTGATGCCGAGTACCACTTTCACCTTTTCTTCGATCTCTGCCATCATCGCCGGGTTGTCCTTGAGAAACATCTTGGCGTTTTCGCGACCCTGCCCGATTCGTTGCGTGCCGTAGCTGTACCAGGCGCCGGACTTGTCGATGATTCCCGCCTCCGATCCGATGTCGACCAGTAGCGAGACATGACTGATCCCTTCTGCGTACATGATGTCGAATTCAGCCTGCTTGAACGGTGGCGCGACTTTGTTCTTGACGACCTTCACGCGGACATGCGAGCCAATGATTTCTTCTTTTTCCTTGACGGGTCCGATACGACGGATGTCAAGCCGTACGGACGCATAGAACTTGAGTGCCTTGCCACCCGTGGTCGTTTCGGGGTTTCCGAACATGACGCCGATCTTTTCGCGCAGCTGATTGATAAAAATGACCGACGTTTTCGAGCGTGCGATTGCGCCGGTGAGTTTGCGCAGCGCCTGACTCATGAGGCGTGCCTGCAGCCCCATATGTGATTCGCCCATGTCGCCTTCGATTTCCGCTTTCGGCACGAGCGCGGCCACGGAGTCGATGACGATCACATCGACTGCGCCCGAACGAACGAGAATTTCACAAATCTCGAGCGCCTGTTCACCGGTGTCCGGCTGCGAGATGAGCAGGTTCTCGACGTCGACGCCAAGCTTCTTGGCATACTCCGTGTCGAGCGCATGTTCAGCATCGATGAAAGCGGCGACCCCGCCGAGTCGCTGTGCGTTGGCGACCACGTGCAGGCAGAGGGTTGTTTTGCCACTGGACTCGGGGCCGTAGATCTCGCTGATGCGTCCGCGCGGGATTCCGCCGACGCCGATTGCTGCATCAAGATTGATCGCGCCGGTCGGAATCGCTTCAACGCGAACTTTCGAATCGGTGCCGAGTCGCATGATGGAGCCTTTGCCGCAGCTCTTTTCGATTTGTGCGACCGCGAGCGCCAGGGCCTTGCGCTTGTCGTCCGTCATCACTGTGCCTGCCATGATACCGCCGTCGTGAGGTGTGAATCCGCCATGCCCTGGCTCGACAAAACTTACCGTTCGTGCGAGCAGGACCAAGACCCGAACAAAGTACGAAGAAATACCGATGTGGACAACTCCCAGTTTTTGGTGCTCAGGCAACCGGAAAGGCATCGGGGACATGGCGAACCCGAACATTGGTACCAGCCACCATAACTCCAACCACATCAAAGCGATACGTCATTTCCGCCGTCCCGAATCTGGCCACCCAGACCTGGGCAGACTTGGCCAACTCGCGTCTTTTGCGGGCGTGGACAGCCTCGACCGGTCCGCCGAAAGTGGTGCCGCGCCGAGCTTTGACCTCGACAAATGCGACCAGTTCGCCGTGCCGCATGACCAGATCGAGGTCTCGGTGGCCGCTCCGGAAGCGGTGGGCGATGAATTGCCAGCCTTCGCGCATGAGCCACCGTGCGGCGATGCGTTCACCGAGAAGGCCAAGTGCTTGTCGTTGTGGCGTCATGAGCTGACAGTAGCAGTATCGAACGTGATGTTCTTCACCAGAATCGCGCAGAACATTCAATTCGATTGCACGCCACATCGTATTCGATCTTGGTCGACACGTGGAGCGCGCCACAGGCTATTGGCACATTGCTGAGCGGTGCGCACGATCGCATCTTCGCAACTTCGCAACTTCGCACGCTCCGTTCGCGTCGAACCGCGCGCTAAGCGGCACGCTCCCTTCCCGCCCCGCGCTCACCTTTTCAAATCCACCACGCATGCGTCCTTCATCGTTCGGCACCGCCGTGGCGGTTGTCGTACTGGCCGCGACCACGTTTGTCGCCGCACGTCCTGTCGGTCCAGTGCCCGCTCTCGGTCCATTGCTCGATCCCGCACACGGTGTGTGGAGCGCTGCAGCGAGCGCAGAGTTGCCGAGGCAAGCATCGGCGAGCGTGTCGGGAATGTCGTCGACGACGCGAGTGATTTACGACGACCGGTCGGTCCCGCACATCTTCGCTTCGAATGTGAACGATGCGTATCGTGCGTTGGGCTATGTCGTCGCCCGCGATCGCCTGTTCCAGCTCGAAGTCCAAGGTCGCGCAGGTGGCGGCACGCTTACAGAACTGGTCGGTGCACGCGCGCTGCCCGTTGATCGTGCGACGCGCGCGTCGGGGATGCCGAGGTCGGCGGAGCAGCGGTTGGCGAAGCTGGATAGCAACGGGACGGCGTGGAAATTGATGCAGTCGTATGTAGATGGCGTGAATGCGTACATCAATGCGTTGACGCCCGCGCAGTATCCCATCGAATACAAGTTGCTGGGTCGCACGCCGTCACCGATGCACATGATCGACATTCTCCATCTATTGAACCGGATGGGATCGACGCTGGCCACGACGAGCGATGAGCTGACGCATCTCGAGGCGAGCGCGCGCGTTGGTCGAGTCGCAGCGGACGCACTCTTTCCGGTGCATGCGCCGATCGTGGAACCGATTCAGCCGAACGGTGAGGGGAAGGCACGCTTTGATCCGGTAATTATTCCCGGTCCGGGCGCGCCTGATCCAAAGGCTGTCGCGATGCTCGGTGCGATGGGGCCGAAGGGCCCGTCGTCGCTTGTCGCGTTTGCGCCCACGCGCGGTGACGATGCGATCGGCAGCAACAACTGGGCAGTTGGGCCATCGCGAAGTGCAAGTGGGAAAGCCCTGCTTGCGGGCGACCCGCACCTCGAGCTGACGCTCCCGTCGATCTGGTACGAAGTGCACATCGTCATTCCCGATTCACTCGACGTATATGGCGTGACGATTCCGGGGGCGCCTGGCGTCGTCATCGGATTTACGAAAGCCGTAGCGTGGACGTTCACGAATACGGGCGGCGACGTGATGGACTTCTATGTAGAGACGGTCGACAACTCGACGACGCCCACCAAGTACATGCTCGATGGTTCGCCCAAGCCGTTGGAGATTCGGATCGAGCAGTACAGGAACGCCAGTGGCGGCGTCGTTGGCGTCGATACGCTGCGATTCACGCATCGCGGGCCCATGAACAAAGTGGGCGCGCAGTGGATTTCGACACGCTGGACCGTCCTCGAATCGATGCGCGTGCTGGAAGGCTTTGAAGCGGCTGCGCGCGCGAAGTCGTCGGACGAAATGCTTGACGGGATGGCGAAGTTGTACGAGTCCCCGGCGCAAAACATGCTTACGGCGGACACGAGTGGCACGATCGCGATTCGCTCGACGGGACGTTATCCGATTCGTCCGGGCGACACGCGTGGCGACTGGCTGCGTGATGGCAGTGTGAGTAGCAGCGATTGGGTTGGGAATTGGCCGGTGAGTGACTACCCGCAGGCGTTCCGACCGGCGCAGGGCTTCCTGGCGTCAGCCAATCAGGAACCATTCGATCCGAAGGTACAGCCGAAATACTTTGGCGCGAATTGGGAGCGGCCGTGGCGCGCGATGCAGATCAATTCCCTGCTGCGCGCTGATTCGGCGGTCACGCCCGACGCGATGCGGCGCTTCCAATCCGATCCCGGTAGTGCGCGCGCTGACTTGTTTGTGCCGGCGTTCCTCGGGGCCGCGACGAAGAGCGCGACGGATGCCAAGGTTGCGCGCGCGGCGGCGTTGCTTCTCGAGTGGGATCGCCGCTACACACCAGACAACAAACGCGCGGTGCTGTTCGAAGAAATGATGCGCCAGCTTTCTTTGCGACTGTGGGATGAGTTCCAGACCGACAGCATACGCAACCCGATTCCGAACGACATGATGACGGCGGTGTTGCTGCGCGACTCGACGAGCGCGTGGTGGGACGATCGTCGCACTCCCGCCGTCGAATCACGCGATGCACTGTTGGCGCAAGTGATGGCCAGTGCGCTGGACAGCGTCACGGCGACCCGCGGCGATCCGTCGCTCGACGGCTGGCGTTGGGACAAGGTGCGTCACGCAAACATTTTGCACCTCACGCAACTTCCGGCATTCTCCAGACTCGAGATTCCGGTGCAAGGCGGCAACGCGACACTGTGGCCGTCCACTGGCAACGGGCACTTCGGACCGAGTTGGCGGATGGTCGTGGAGCTGAGCACGCCGCGTCGCGCGTGGGCCATCTACCCAGGCGGACAGTCCGGGAATCCGCTCAGTACGCACTACGATGATCGCATCGACAAGTGGTCGCATGGCATGCTCGACACCTTGCGCATTCCGGGAAGTGCGGCCGACCTCCCACCCGCGCAGCAGCGCGCATCACTCGTCCTCACACCAGCCCGAAACCAAGAATGAAACCGCTCCGTTTCCTTCTCCTCATCGTCATGCTCGGCGCGGGTACAATGTTACTCGGCTGGTGGGCCGTGCCGGTGATTGCGGCGGTGTACGCACTGCTTCGGCGTGACATTACCGCTCCGCGTGAGGCGATGCTCGCGGCATTGATCACGTGGTTGTTGTTGCTGGCGCGCATGGCGCAGTTCGGTGCGTTCGGTACGCTGCTCGATCGGCTGGGCAAAATCTTTCCGATGCCCGGGATGGGTGTGTTCACACTCGCGCTGGTGCTCGCGATGGTGCTTGCGTGGAGCGCGGCGCGCGTGGTGACTGGCGTGACCGTGACGAGCGAGCGCTAGAAGGCGCGCTAGGCCGATAAAAATTGGACGGTTACTGCGCGGTGCCGAGCGCGTTGCGTGCGGCGAGCATGAGTCCTGGGTCATCGGTGATGATCCCTTGCACTCCACCGCGCCAAAGCTCAAGCGCCTTGGCGGGTTCATTGATCGTCCAGATGTGCGTCGTCACGCCCGTGCCCCGCAGTCCACGCGCCAGTTTGAGGATCGGCACAGGAATTCCATTCCAGACGGGTGGAATGCAGAGCACTTGGAATGGCTTCGGACCAAATCTTTTTCCGAGAATTGCCGGGATCAACATCTGCGCCACTTCGCCTGAGTGCGCCCCCGTGGCAAAGCCGTTGCCGCGCAGCGGTACAATCGCCTCGGCGTTGAATCCCGCGACGATGATACGGGCGGCAATGCCGTGACGCTTGATCGCAGTCAGCACAAATGGCGATGCCGCAGGCGTCTTGATCTCGATGATTAGTGGCAGATCGCGCGGAAGCGCATCAACGACCTCGTCGAGCGTAGACACGGTGACGCCGCGCCCTCGCCAAGGAAATGTCTTTCCTGCGTCGCGGGTGAAACGCGCGCCGGTGTCGAGCATGCGTAGTTCGGCAAGCGTGTGCAACGCAATCGGGCCGGTCCCGTTGGTGGTGCGGTCAAGCGTCGGGTCGTGCATGACGACGAGCGCGCCGTCGCGCGAAAGGTGCAGATCGAATTCGACGGCATCGACGCCGAGCGCCACAGCTTCAAGCAGCGAGGGGAGCGTGTTCTCCGGCGCGTGAGCGCGATTGCCTCG
>JAYUWD010000350.1:0-11922 GCA_043753735.1 Gemmatimonadaceae bacterium | reverse complement strand
GGGTGCGAACTCGATGAGGCGACGTGCAAGTCGCACCTGCTGCTCTTCCATCTTTGGAAACACTTCCATCGAGAAGCGCAGATACGCGGTTTCCGCTGCCGTGTCCGCGGTGTTTGCGGTGTAGGCGATCATGGCCAGCGTGCCGGCCTCGCCGACAAGCGTGTCGAGGCGCGACCACGTCGACAACCACGCGTCAACGGCCGTCGGGTCGTCATCGACGGCGATGGTAGCGAGGCGCTCGTAATAGGGCTGCACGATCTCCCAGGTCGCGTCACGAAACGCGTCCGGAGAAGCGGGAAGTTCGATCATGATTCTTGAAGAGAGGTCAATGCCCACCAACAACGACTCGGCTACTCGCCGTACGGGATCCAGATGTTCTTGACCTGCACCGAGCGCCGGAGGAATTCACGCCCCTCACCAGCCCGCGGGTCGAGCCACTCGCGCCCGTTCCATTCGGTCCAGGTGCGTTTGAGATTCGCCGCCGACGCGCTTTCGATCGCCATCGCGCCTTGTTGCGAGCCAACATACCATACCGCGTCGACGTCGTCGTGATCGGCCAGCACGCGGGCCAGTGCGTCCCGCGGACCGGTGACGAGATTGACCGCGCCAGCAGGTACATCCGACGTTTCGAGAACGGTGTAGAAATCCGTTGCGGCAAGCGGAAACCGTTCGGACGGAATGGCGACGACACGATTGCCCGTCGCCATCAGCGGCGCGATCAACGAGACCAGACCAAGCAGGGGGTACGGGTCGGGGCACGCAACACCAACGACACCGATCGGCTCATGCATCGCGAGGGCGACACCGCGCATCGGCACATCATGTACCGCGCCGTCATGCTTGTCGGCCCACGCGGCGTAGGTGAATAGACGCGACACACTGGTCTCGACTTCGAGCAGTGCATCGGTGTTCGCCACGCCAGTCATGGCACCGATTCGTTGCGCGAACTCGCTGCCACGCGCCGAAAGATTCTCGGCGATGTAATACAGAATCTGCGCACGTTGATGTCCGTTCAGTTTCGACCACGCACCACCCGCGTGCGCGGCTTCGACGGCGTTGCGAATATCCTTGCGATTGCCGTCCCCAACTTCACCGACTGTGCGACCGTCAACATTGCGCACAATGCGTGTGTAGCCTGAGTCCGGACGCGTCTGCTTTCCACCGATAAACAGCTTGGGAGTGCGATCGATCGCAGGCATGCCGCCCGGCAGGTGATGGCCGTTGGGCGACGCTTCGTCGGCATCGCCTGTTGCGCCGTGTGCCGCTTGGTCAACAAACACCGGTGACGGCGCATCGGTGAGCGCACGGGTGGGCTTGAGATATTCCCACATGCCTTCCCGTCCGCCCTCTCGTCCAAAGCCAGATTCCTTGAAGCCGCCAAAGCCTGCAGATGCATCCAACAGATTCGTGCTATTGATCCACACCACGCCGGCCTTGAGTTTGGGCGCGACGTCGAGCGCGAGGTTGATGTTCTCCGACCACACGCTGGCCGCCAGTCCGTAGGGCGTATTGTTGGCGAGTGCCACGGCTTCTTCCGGCGTGCGAAACGTCATCGACACGAGCACCGGTCCAAAGATCTCGACCTGTGCAATCGTGGCTGAAGGGGCGACGTCGGTGAAAAGCGTTGGCGGATGGAACGACCCGCCGCCATGCACCTTCATGTCGCTTGCCCACGTCGGTTGCCAGCACGTTGCGCCTTCGGCGACACCTTGCGCGACCAACGACTTGATGCGCTCGAGTTGAATCGGCGCGACGATAGCCCCGATATCCACCGACTTGTCGAGTGGTGAACCAACGCGAAGCCGTTCCATCCGATCACGCAGCTTTTGAGTCAACTGATCAGCGATCCCCTCCTGCGCGAGCAAGCGGGATCCAGCGCAGCACACCTGTCCCTGATTGAACCAGATCGCATCGACAACGCCTTCGACAACGCTGTCGAGATCGGCATCTTCAAACACGATGAATGGGCTTTTCCCGCCGAGTTCGAGGGAAAGTCCTTTTCCCGTGCCAGCCGTCGCGATGCGGATGGCACGACCGACGTCGGTGCTACCGGTGAACGCGATCTTGTCCACGTCGTGATGCCCGACGATTGCGGCGCCGGTCGCGCCATCACCGGTCACGAGATTGAAGACGCCCGGCGGCAGTCCGATCTCGTCGAGGAGTTGCGCGAAACGAATCGCTGAGAGTGGCGTGAACTCTGCCGGCTTCATGACGACTGTGTTTCCGGCGGCGAGTGCAGGCGCGACTTTCCACGCCAGCATCAGCAACGGAAAATTCCACGGAATCACCTGCCCGACAACGCCGTACGCGTGATGTCCCGGGAACTCGCTCTCGAGCAGCTGCGCCCAACCGGCGTGGTGGTAGAAGTGGCGCGCGACGAGCGGGAGATCGATGTCGCGAGTTTCGCGAATCGGTTTGCCGTTGTCGAGGGTTTCGAGGACGGAGAAATGCCGCGCGTGTTTTTGGATGCCGCGCGCGATCGCGTACAACCAGCGAGCGCGGACGTGTCCATCGAGCGCCTGCCATGCGGGCAGCGCGGCGCGTGCAGCCGCGACGGCGGCATCGACATTGGCATGGCTTCCCTGGGCGACGCGCGCGAGCATTTTGCCCGTCGCGGGGTCGTGTACGTCGAAGGAATCGCCGAGTTTCGGGTCGGTCCACGTACCGCCAATGAAGTGGCCGAAGGCGCTGCCGTGGGCGGCGAGCCAGCTGCGGACGACACCGTCTGCTTCTGGTGCAGGGCCGTAACTCATCTCATCGAACAGCGCGCGGACGGAGCCCGCGGGGGCCGGTGGTGGGGTTGTCGTTGGCATTTGATCAGACCATGGGCATGCGATGAGCCGCGGCGTAGCGCCCCGTCACGAAATGTTCGAGCTGGCGTTCCACGTCGGTGAGCAGCCCGCTCGCCCCAAATCGGAATAGCTGTGGGCGCAGCCAGCGATCGCCAAGTTCTTCTTTCATCAGGATAAGCCAATCGATGGCTTGCTTGGCCGAACGGATGCCGCCGGCCGGCTTGAAGCCAATCTCGTGACCGTAGCGTGCGCCAAATTCCCGGATCATGCGTGTCATGACCAGACCGACTGCGAGCGTTGCGTTGGTCGTTTCCTTGCCCGTGCTGGTCTTGATGAAGTCGGCGCCGGCCATCATTGCGACGAGACTGGCCCGCGCGACGTTGCTCAAAGTCGCGAGCTCACCAACGCCCAGAATGGTCTTGAGGTGCGCTTCACCGCAGGCATCGCGGAACGCCCGCACTTCGTTGTACAACGCCTGCCAATTTCCGGTGAGGACGTGCGCGCGAGTGATCACGACATCGATTTCACTGGCACCGTCAGCAACCGACGCGTGAATTTCGGCGACACGCTGCTCGAACGGCGACAGCCCTGCGGGGAAGCCAGTCGATACCGCAGCGACCGGCACCCCCGAGCCTCTCAGCGCGTCGACCGCGGTCGCGACGTAGCGGTGGTAGACGCAGACCGCACCGGTGGTGATATGCAGTTCCCCCACGCCCAGCGCTTCGACGATCTCGCGTTTGACTGGTTGACGCGCTTTCGCGCACAGTCTTCTCACGTTCCCGTCGGTGTCGTCCCCCGAGAGCGTCGTGAGGTCCATGCAAGTGATGGCGCGGAGCAGCCAAGCCGCCTGCCATTCCTTTTTGACGGTTCGGCGGGCCGGAAGCGATGCGACCCGCCTCTCGACTGCACTACGGTTGATGCGAATCGACCGGACAAGCGCGAGGTCGAGCGCCGAACCGGGGTTTCGAAGGGGTGGTTCGTCGGGGCCCAAGGGCGAAGCTACGCCAATTTCAGCCGACCCCGCCGGTTCGGCGCGGAGGGCTGGCCGCAGAGCGTGCAAAGAAGTCACTGACATGGACGAAGAATCTAGGGCGGCCACCCACCCCGCGCCTCCCCATTCTCTGCACCATCCATCGAATTCGTGCGCAAACAGCCCGTGACACTCAACTACCTGGGGGTCACGGCCGACACTCATCGGTGCCGGTTGGTTTTCTCCCTCGAGGTTCACCATGCGCCGTGTTCGTCCGACCATACTGCTCGCACTGCTCTTTACCGCCGTCCCGACGCTGATGGCTTTCCCAGGATGCACGGCCACCGTCGCTGCACCAGCGGCCACGCGCATCACGATAGTCCAAGGGCATCTGCAGACTGGCGCGGTTGGCGCGCTGCTTCCAACCTCCATCGTTCTGCGCGTGCTGGGCACCGACGGGGGCCCGATCCAGAAGATCCCGATAAGTTTGAGCGTCGTCGCGGGCGGCGGCACGGTCGATCCGGCGACAAGCCTGAGCGATGTGAATGGCGAAGTGAAAGCCAAGTGGATACTTGGCCCCAACACCCCGGTGCAAACGTTGCTAGCGACAGCGCCTGGCGTAGAGCCAGTGACGCTGAGCGCGCTGGGTGTACTGCCGAGCGATCTGGTCGTGGCGCAGGGGAACAATCAGGGTGCGAAGGCGAGCGCTGCTTTGCCGGTGCAGATCGTGTTGCGAGTGACTGGTGGCAACAACGTGCCGATTCCGGGTGTGACCGTCGCGCTTTCGATCACCAGCGGTGGTGGACAGATCTCCCCGCAGTCCGCTGTCACGAACGCGCTCGGTGAAGTGTCGCTTCGCTGGACGCTTGGTCCACAGGTGGGTGTGCAAACGGCGACGGCAACGGCCGGAAGTCTCGGTTCGATTGCGCTCTCGGCGACGGCGAATTAACGATTCGGGGACGAGCGATATGCACAGCAGGTAGGGGTGGAGAGTGTAGGAACAATAGAAATCCGCGCGCGCCGTCGACCTTCAATGCGTTGACGGCGCGTTGTGCGTTCAGTGATCGTACGGGATGACAAGAGCGACGTGGAAGGTGGGCGGCGGTGACCAAGCCAGAGTGAATGGGAACGGTGCCGAGTGATGACGCCCGAGGAAACACTGGTCGGAAAGACAGTTGTCGTGACCGGCGCAAGTGATGGGATTGGCAAGGCGGCGGTGCGCGCGTTCGTGGACGCTGGAGCGTCTGTGATGATGATAGGGCGCAATGAAGCCAAGACTGCGGCCGCAGCATCGCGAATCATGAGCGAGAGCGGACGGCGCGTCATCACGTGGGAAATCGCTGATCTCTCGCGTCAGGATGCCGTACGCGACCTCGCGCATCGATTGAGGTCGCGCGTGCCGACGATCGATATCCTCGTCAACAACGCTGGCGCCATGTTTCTCGAACGCGCGCTCACGGCCGAACAAATCGAACGCACCTTTGCGTTGAATCACCTGAACTACTTCACGTTGACGCTGCTGCTCCTCAACCAGCTGGCCGCAGCCGCGAAACCCGATGCGCCAGCGCGCATCATCAACGTTTCCAGCCGCGCGCACCGCGCAGCACGACTCGATCTCGATGATCTGCAACTGGTTCACGGGTACGGTGGCTGGCGCGCCTACTCAAATTCGAAGTTGTGCAACATCCTGTTCACCGCTGCACTCGCGCGTCGCATGAATCCGTCGCGGATCGTTGCGCACGCGATGCACCCCGGGGTGGTGTCGACGCGATTCGCGAGCAACAACGGTATGCGTGGCCGCTTGCTGCGGCAGGTGATGGACTGGTTTTCGGTCACTCCCGAACTGGGTGCCGACACCATTGTGTGGCTGGCCAACGCAGACGGCGCGCTGAGCGGCAGTGGATACTATTGGGAGAAACGCGCACGGCAGACGCCCTCAACGATGGCACGCAATGGAGACGTCGCGGACCGACTTTGGGAAATCAGCGCATTGTTAGCGCACATCGATGCCGACCGGATGATCGCGGAAGCTGGTGTCGCTGCAACGTCATGACAAACGTGCTGCACCTCCCCGCTCCCTTGGCTGCGCCACCGATAGCGCCACCGGTCGTTGCAACGCCGCGCGCAACGCTACGCGACGTACCGCGACTCTTCACAATCCTCGTCCGCGTCGTACCACTGCTGATTTCATTCCGGCGTGACCGTCGGCGATGGATTCGGTGGGGCGCGCCGGCCGTACGGGACGGCGCATTCCACGAACGTCGCGCAAGAACGTTTGTCGAATCGATTGCAGAACTCGGTCCAGCCTTCGTCAAACTCGCGCAGATCTTTGCAACCCGCGCCGACCTGGTCCCCGAACCATACCTCACCGAACTCGGCACGCTGACCGATCAGGTGCCACCGGTGCCCTGGTCCGGAATTCGCGCTACGATGGAACGAGCGTGGGGCGTCAATCCGGACACCATACTCGACGCGCTTGATCCGGTACCGCTTGCGGCAGGTTCGCTTGGACAAGTGCACCGCGCGCGCTATCAGGGACGTGAGGTGGTAGTGAAGGTGTTGCGACCGCATGTCGAAGCGATCGTTGCGCGCGATGTGCGGATAGCCGGTTGGATCGTCGACTGGGTCTACCGCCGTTTTCCGCACCATCATGTGTATGGCTTTCGCGTTGTCCTTGACGAATTCTCCCTGCACGTTCGCGAAGAGATGGACTTCGTGCGTGAAGGGGCGCAGTGCACGCGCATGCGCGAACGCTTTGCGGACGAATCACGGCTCGTGATTCCGCGGGTTGAAACCGCGCTCACCCGTCGTGATGTGCTCGTGCTCGAGTTCCTGGAAGGGACTCGCATCGACATGCTCGACGAACGCGTCGCGAGAGGCGAAGTGTCACCGCGGGTGCTCGTCGAAACGCTGATCGAGAGCTATGCGCGCATGATGTTGCGCGACGGGGTGTTTCACGCCGATCCGCATCCAGGCAACCTGCTCGTCGACCGCGCCGGCCGTATCGTGTTACTCGATTTCGGCATGGTGATCGAAGTGAACATCGCCGTTCGCAAGGCACTCTTCGACACGATCATTGCTGCAATTCGACGCGACCCGGCGGCCACATCGGCGGGCTTCTACGCGCTGGGGATGGTCGCGCCAGGCACCGCTCCGGGCACGATGGAGGCCCTCGTCGCGAGGCTGCTCGACATTGCCTACGCGGAGACCGACATGCAGGAGCGCGCACGCGTGCTGGCGGACCAGATCCTGCGCGAACTGTTCAACTGGCCCATCGTGCTGCCGGGAGAGTTGGTGTACTTCGCGCGGACGGCCGCCCTCATCGAAGGCGTTGGTGGACGCTACGACCGAAGCTTCAACAGCATTCGTGTTGCGAGTCCGGTTGTGCTCCGATTACGGCACGAGCTGCTCGCGGTTTTGCTCGGCGAAGACGGCAAGCTCGACACGCTGACGGCTTGGGCGGCGACACTTGGGGCGGTAACAGGCGGTGCAGCAGCGCTGCTGGCGAAGACGGGGCGCCGACTGAATCGCGCAGCGAGTGAACAGGTGCGGTCGTGGCTTGCAGACGACTGACTGCAAAGCACGTAAACAGGAGATGTACCACGAAAAAAAATCAGCCTGGCACGTGTGACGTGTCAGGCTGATTTTGAAGCTGCGAACTACGTGCTGCAACGACCGCCGCGATGTGATGCAGGACAGGGTCGCCCCACAATGAGCATCGAAGAAAATCAGACCTTGCTGCTCCCCTGCTTGCGACGGCGTGCCGCAAAAATGACAGCGAGCAGGCCAGTGCCAAGTAGCGCGTACGTGGACGGCTCTGGAACGGTCGATTGCGTCGAAACAGGAATGTTGATCTGGCCCGTCACGAATTCCTGCACGCCGCCAGTGCCTGGGTACGTCCAACCGTTAGCGCCGTGACTGATGGTGACATCGCTCAACACAAAGGCCTGCGACCAATCGGCTGTTGCGCCGATCGACGTGTACCAGCTGTTGGCGAGGGTGAGCCAAGAGTTGCTGCTCGGCGTCGGGCCACCCGAAACAAATAGCGACCAGATCGTCGCATGGATGTCGCCCCAAGTGCTGGTCGGATTCGCCGCAAACTGCGTCGTGAGGTACAACGCCTTGCGATAATCGGTCAACTCCGCGGCACCGAAGCGCGTGTTGGTCATATTACCCGTCGCCAAGCTCGTCACCTTGGCAGTGTAGGGCGAATTGAAGCCGATATGATTGAAGTAGTCCACGCAAAACACCGTGAACGACGTGCCGGCGGTGTAGAGCGTGCCGGTGGCCGTCGCCGTCATCTGATACGGGCCGACCGCAGTGCCGAAGGCGCTCGCCGAACCGCTGATGCTGGTGAGTTGCAACTGCTGGGTCTGTGCTGTGACGACGGCCGGAACAATTGCAGAGATGGCGAGCGCAATCGAGCAGAGGCGATGACGTGAGAGCATGTTTGGCAACCGGTATAGTTTGCGACTAGTGCGGCTTATACTACAGTCTGGTTGCAAGGCATGTGCCATTGCCTGAACGACTTCGAGCATTCTGTGTAAGTCACTAAACAACAAAGAGTTAGGAAAAACCAGCTGCATGGATTGGCGGCGATCTCTAGCATTCGTTATTTCCAGCTGTGGAGCCGTTGCTCCGGTCCTACAGGGCAATGTTACAAACTGACAATTTCAAAAAAGTAACAGGCCATTTGGATGCCGGGCTAGAAAATCCACTCTCGGAACAGGTCGAATCCGAACTGTGTTCGGGGGAGCGCGTCCACACCCAGCCGAGTGCATGGGGCCGTTCCAGGGTCGATACCAACCTGCGCCGATAGCCCCTTGGCCAGCCGATATTCGGCCGCAATGCCGTACCAGATCGATGCACCCGACTGACCACCGCCTCGGCAGACGCCGGTGTTCACTCGAAGGAACGCCCGATTTCCGATCTGCTTGCCGGCCGTGATGCTCAGGTTGTCGAGCAGCGAGAGCGCGGTGAGATCGTCCTTGGCCTGACCGCCGGCCGTGTTCACTTGCACCGTGTTGAATACCGGCAGCAATCGCTGGAGCGCGCCTTCGACCGCGCCACCCACAGAAGGCAGCAGCAGCCCCGTGACGGCTTTGACTCGGTCCTGGCTAGGCCCGTCGAGTGCGAATGTCGGGGCGCCGAAGATCAGCAGCGAAATGATCTCGGATTCGGGGGCGCTGGCGAAGAGCGGATCGCTGCTGGAAAGCGAGATGACAGGACGTTCGATCGTTCCGCCGATGTGCACGCGAACGGGAATTTCTCCGCCGGTAGAGACGCGGACGACGTTGGTTGCGCTGATGTCGAGCGACGGAGCGATCGCGTCGGTACCAAAAAAGCGAACGCTCCCCGAGTCGATCGCGAAGCTGCGATTGACCACGCCGAGATCGAGCCGGTACTGCCCGCGATTGGCGGTGATTTCACCTTCGAGCGCGAGCTTCTCTCCATGCATGGTGATTGCCAATCCACCGCCGACTTTCACCTTTGCTTCCGGAGTCTGCACCCACACTTCGTTGCCAAGATCGACGCGCGCGTTGGTCACGTTCACGTAGCGGCCGAATTGCGAGACGGTCTGCGCGGCGCTCGCTGCGACAGGCACTTCTTCAAGGCCAAGCAGTTCACGCGACGCGACGGACGAAAGGTCGAGCGCCTTGCTCGCTCCAAGAGGATCGGCGACCAGATTCGCCGTCGGCACATACAGCGAGCCGCTCAACTCCGGACGCTTGAGTGCGCCCACCACGTCGACGCGACCGCTCAGATTCAGATCGGTCCCGTTCCGTTGGTGCGAAAGTTCGACGTTGTTCGCCACGATCCGCGCGCGAACTGTCGCTGGTTCCTTAGCCGCAAAGCGCAGGGCCCCGGACGCGCTGACGGTGTCGGATACGCCGCCGCTGCGCAATCGGAACGACTCGAGGATCAGCGAGTCTTGTGCTGCGCGCAGCACCATTCGGCCTTCAGCGAGCGCAATGCCGAGGGTGTTGACAGTCGCCGAGAACTGATCGAGCGCCATCGTGCCCGTTGCAACCGGACGATCCATCGTTCCGGTGATGGCAAGACGGCCGACGACAATTCCGCGCACGTTTGACACACCATCAACGATGAAGCCGAGCGCCTGCAGTTGCAGCGAATCCGCCACGATTTCGGCGTCGACCGCGTCGGAGAGCGTACGCTTGTCCATGGCGTGCAACGCGAGGTCGATCGGCACGCGCGCTTCGGCGCGTAGCGACCCTCCGATCGTGTCTGCGGTACTCGCGCGCGCGACAAGACGCCGGTCGGCGTAGCTCCCGTCGGTGAGCAGTCGCGGGAGGTATGTGCCATCGAGCCCCAGCGAGTCGGCAAACATCTTCCATGCAAGCAGCGGCGCATCGCGCGTGCCGGAAAGTTTCGCGTCGCCGCTCAGTGTTCCATTGAACGGCTGAATTCCCAGTGCGAACGTCGCCGCTTCACCAATCGGGAAACGGTCAAGCCGCAGTGCCGCGCGAATATCTCCGCTGATCGGAACGTCGGCAGTAATAGCCAGGACGCCGCGCTGGTTGGATCGAATCTCGATCGAGTCGATACGAACGCCGCGCGCGTCGGAGCGGATGTGCACCGGCGCAAGATTGCTCCACTTCACACTGTCGTATTGAAAGCGCAGCGAGTCGAGTGCAAGGTCAAACAGCTCGCCAGCGCGCGCGTACGCACCGCGAAGTACCAGATGTGCATCCGTCCGTGAACTGACGTCGACCGAAAGACGCCCGCTGTCAGGATTTGCCTGTTGCACCTTGAATTCGGCGGAGGCGATTCGGATTGCGCCCACGCCGTCGACTCCGTCTGCGGTTGCTGCTCCTTCGAATGTTGGTTTGGTACGCAGATGTTCGGCGCGTACGGATCCGAACAGACGTTCAAGCCGAATGCTCCCGACTTGAGTTTGGCTTGCTCCAAGCGCGATCGTGGCGCTGAAGTCTTCGAGCGATCCCAGTAGAAAACCCGAGAGCGAAACGTCACCGGTCAGCGTGTCCGCCGCAATCGAGCGCAGTGATTGGGCCAACGCGGAATCCATCGGCTGGACCATGGCCGCGAGGCGCGTCAGTTCAGCCCCCACTTTCGCCAGGGTGTCGGCGCGCGCGGAAAGCTGCAACGTGTCAACGTTGGGTCCATTGCGCGCAAGCGCACCGTGAGCGTCAAAGGTGACGCCACCGAGATGGGCAGTTGCTGAATCGATGCGCAGTTGCTGGGCATTGAGCGAGGCACTGGCCAACAGATCGAATGCCGGGCGGTCGTCGGACGCCGTTTGTGTGAGTGCGACATTGGCGACCGCAGTCTCGATCGAAAGTTTTCCATCTCGCGCGCGTGTGCCGGCGGCACTGAGCTGCACAGGACCACTGATGGAGGTCACTGGTGTTTGTGGGGTGCCAATCCAGCTCTTCGTGTTCAGCGCGTCGACGGTGCCCGCGGCCGCGACGCGCCACGTGGAGCCGATGAACGACGCGGCGCCGCGGAGATCGAAGAATCCACCGCCGACGGCACCCAGCTTCGCGTCCCACGTCAGCGCCTCAAGTGACCCGGTGGTGTGCACGGTGCCGGCGATGTCGGCGCGAACAGCCAGCGTTGTGTCCACGCGTGCGAACGCCCGCATGGAAACCGGATCGAGTTGCAGAGATGCCTCGATCGGCGCGTTGCTGCCATGAAAGCCAATGCGCGCATCGCCGCGGATAGCAGACCGGTTCCCTGCTCCGTCGGTCCAGACGAGTGCGAGATTCCGGATCGTCGCGGCGTCGAGATTGGCCGAGGGAATGCGCGCGGAAGCTACGAGTATTCCGTCGAGTGCGGGGAGCGAATCTGCGAGCGCCTTTGCCGACCGCAGATCAAGTCGCATGCTCTGCAACACCATATCGCGGGCGGTCGGCTTCGCACCAAAGCCGAACGTACCGTTCAGTGCGATTGATGACACCGCCCCATTGATGCGTGCGTCGGTGAAGCGCGCGTTCAGTTGATCGATCACGAACGCACTGAGTGGTCCGCCTCTCAGTGCGACGAGCTTTCCCTGTACCGACCCGCGCACCGTTGCCGGCACGGCGCCGTAGCTCAGGCGTCGCATCAGGTCGCTCTGAAGCGGAGCGAATGCGAGGTCGACGTGGTGCAGAAGGATATCCATGGGCCGCGTGGTGACCG
>JAYUWD010000349.1:0-12016 GCA_043753735.1 Gemmatimonadaceae bacterium | reverse complement strand
AAGGTTCAGCATTTGCTTTCGTTCGACCGCCTGCGACACGATCTGCGGGCGCGGCGCAGCCCCATCGGTGGCGAGCGCAGAATAAAAGCGCGCCATGGTCAGCGGTGTCTGCGCATTGTTCGCCTGACCGATGGACAGGCTTAAGACGACGGACGCGTTCCAGCCGCGCGGACCGTACTTCTGATCGAAGTACTTTACACTCTCTGGCCAGATCGGTCGCTTTTCACCAGGCAAGTCGACGCGTGTGCTGTCGCGAAACCCAAGTGACACCCCGCCTGCGAGCAGATTCGCCAGCCCGATCTTGAGCCCGAGCTGATAGAAGTACACGTCGCAGGACTTCGCGATGGCTTGGGCGAGGGTGACGTCGCCATGACCACGTTTGTCCCAGCACTTGAAGACGCGCCCGTAGTAGTAGCCACCTGTGCACGGCTGCGGCATCCGCGTGTCCATCGTCACCAGTCCGCGCTGCAAGCCGATCACGGCCGTTGCCAGCTTCCAGGTGGACGCCGGCGGATACTGTCCGCTCATCGCACGATTGATCAGTGGCGTGTGCGGATCGTCGAGCAAACTTTGATAGTACCTGGACGACACGCCACCAATGAATTTGTTGATGTCGTACGAAGGCGCGCTGTACATGGTCAGGATGCCGCCCGTGTTCGGATCCATTGCCACGACACCGCCACGCAACGAATCGCCAAAGTACTCGTGCGTGAACTTCTGCAAATCGACGTCGAGATTGGTGCGGAGTGGTGGCGGCGCTTCCGGCTGTTCCTCTGGGCGTACCCCGTTGTCGCGCACGACACGATTGCGCGCGTCCACTTCGACAAATCGACGCCCTTCCTTCCCCCGCAGCCGCGCTTCGTACTGTTGCTCCAACCCGGCTCGCCCGATCTGCTGACCGGCCTTGTATCCGTCGTATTTTGGAGTCGCGAGTTGCTGTTCCGAAATTTCGCCAGTGTATCCGATGATCGCCGCCATCGCCTCGCCATCGGGATAGTAGCGCTTCGGCGAACTCTGGATGATGAGCCCCGGAAACTCGACGCGCCGCTCCTCGAGCACCGACACCACCTGAAACGATGCATCGTTGAAGATCACGGCCGGCCGCTGCGGGGCGCGACGGAAACGACGCACCGCCAGCTCCTGCTGCGACGAATCGATCGGGATCACTTTGGCCAACGTCGTCAGCGCATTGCGCAACGAATCTTCCGTCGGGCTCAGAATCGACACCGAGTACCCCGGCAGATTCTCCGCGATGATTTCCCCGTTGCGATCGTAGATGATGCCACGCGCACCAGGCAACGGCACTTCACGCAGACGATTGCTTTCCGATTGCCGCTTGTACTCGTCGTTCAGCAACACCTGCGTGCGGAAAAATGCGCCGCCCAGTGCCACGAAGGACACCATCAGCATCACGCGCGCGAGTCGTGCGCGCCGAAGCATCTCATTCGGATGAAAACTCATCTCGAAGTCTCCGTTGTGATATCAGACGGCCTGCGGACGATACAGCGGACGGAACGCGGTCAACAACATCACGGCCACTGCCGCGGTCAGTGCGGCCGATAGCGGCGACCACAGGAACAACTGCACAACGAGGTCGACCCCCTTTGCGCCTCCGCCAATCAATACATACCCCGCA
This sequence comes from Gemmatimonadaceae bacterium, assembly GCA_043753735.1. Lineage (GTDB taxonomy): Bacteria > Gemmatimonadota > Gemmatimonadetes > Gemmatimonadales > Gemmatimonadaceae > Gemmatimonas. Next base: position 10,380 of record JAYUWD010000349.1, on the reverse strand, counting down.
TCGAATACCCATTTGCCGACAAAGACGAATAATCCGGTCAGCGCGATATGGTCGGCGAAGAACACGGCCTTGGTCCACGAAGCGCCGAACGCGATACACGTCAGCACTAAAGTCGCCGCCCCGAAGGTCGTGGGCGCAAGCGAATCCATGGCGAGCCCCGCGGCAAAACCCAGCAGTGCCGCGAAGCCGGGACGGATACGGACTGCCGCGAATAAAATCGCGATGACGAGAAAGTCGACGCTCGCGCGTCCACCGACCAGCGGCCGCACACCGAACTGCGCGGCAACGAGCAGTGCAAAACCAACCCAGGCGCGAAATGCGGACGCTGCGCCGGACGCCGCCTGTGGCCCTCTCACCGTGCACCGCCCGGCGGAGGCCCCGTGCGGGGTGGCACCACCGGGGGCACCGTGGGCGCTCGCCGGATGGTGTCGGCACGCAGTGCCCGCGCCCGACGCACACTATCCGCGCGCACACTGTCCGCGCGAAGACTGTCGGCGCGCGTCATGGGTGGACGCACAACGGCACTGTCAGTGCCAGCCCCCGAAGCCGACGCCGAATCGAGAGCATCGCGACGCGCCGTCAACTCGTCGAGTGCGGCTTTGCGCGCCAATGAATCGCCAGCGGCGGCGATGGCGCGGGCTGCACTGTCGGCCGACGCGAGATTCGTCCACACGCCATTCACTCCGCGCGTCGCGCGCTGCGGCAACAACACCAGCACGGGTCCGATCGCGGCCGGCAAAACGGACGGCTTGAGCAAATATGTGCGTGCCCACTTTTCCGGCGTGGCGATCTCGCCGAGCACCGTTCCAACTGGAATGCCGCGCGGGTACGTCGCGCCGAGTCCCGAACTGACGATCAACGTGCCCGTATCGAGTTTTGCGGCAAACTTCACCCCGCGCAGTTCGAGCAACCAACGCTCGGCGCCGCTACCCAGGTGCGGTTGCACGATGCCGAATGCGCTCTCGTTCACGCTCATCGCACTGACGCGGAAATCTGGGTGTGCCCAGGTGATCGCGAAGCTGGTATTGGCATCGACCGTTTGGACCATGCCCACCAGTCCATCGGCCATCACCACCGGCGAGAACGGGAGCACGCCTGCCGCGGTACCAACGTTCAACGTCAACGTGAAGTCGTCTTCAAGGCCACGCGTCGGAACGATTTCCGACGCCACGAAACCATCACGCAACCGGGATGACAACCCCATCAATCGGCGCAGTGTCGCATTCTCGTCGGATACGGCTTTCGCAGTCAGCGCATCGGTTGCGACGCGACCACGTGCGATCAGCACATCGTTGCGCGAAGTGATCGCCGCACGGATTGTGGACGCGCGCGTTTCGAGCAATACCAACGGGGAAAGAACGGTGCTTCGCAGCGCAGTCGACACCGCGTCCCGCATTCGACGTGGCATCACCAATGCAAATATTGAAAGAGCGACGCAAGCCACGACGAGGCCCGTGTCGAGTCGCCCTCCGCCGCGGACGCTGCGAGCCACCGCGCCGTCAGGTCGTGAGGACCGACCAGTACTTCTCTTCGTCGTCGAGAATTTTGCCGGTGCCGCGCACAACGCACGTCAGCGGATCCTCATCGACATGAATCGGCAGACCTGTCTCCTGGTTGAGCAGCACGTCGAGCCCACGAATGAGCGCGCCACCACCCGTCATGACGATCCCACGATCCACGATGTCGGACGCAAGTTCCGGCGGCGTGATTTCGAGTGCTCGGCGCACCGCATCGACGATCTGCTGAATCGGTTCCTGCACGGCTTCGCGAATTTCACTGGAGTGCACGCGAACAGTTTTCGGGATCCCCGAAACGAGATCTCGTCCCTTCACTTCCATCTCGCGTTCGTCGCCCGTTGGAAAGGCCGAGCCGATCTGAATCTTGATCTGTTCCGCCGTGGGTTCGCCGATGAGCAGATTGTAATTCTTGCGCATGAACTGCACGATGCTCACATCGAGTTCATCGCCACCGGTACGAATGCTCGTATCGCTCACGATGCCGGACAGTGCAATGACCGCGATCTCGGTCGTACCACCACCGATGTCGATCACCATGTTCCCGGTCGGCGATTCGACGGGCAGACCCACACCGATTGCAGCGGCCATGGGCTCGGTCACCATGAACACTTCTTTCGCTCCCGCGCCCAGGGCGGAGTCACGCACCGCGCGTTTCTCCACTTCCGTTATGCCTGACGGAACGCACACGATCACACGCGGCTTCACCTTGAAGACATGCTTGTCGATCACGAGCGTCAGGAAATAACGCAGCATCTTTTCGGTGACGTCGAAGTCGGCAATTACGCCGTCTTTCATCGGACGCACCGCCATGATCCCTTCCGGCGTGCGGCCAAGCATTCGTTTCGCTTCAAGACCGACACCGCGGATTTTCTTCGTCTCTCTGTCGAGCGCGACAACGGACGGCTCATTGAGCACGATGCCTTCGCCCTTCACGTAAATCAGGGTGTTGGCCGTGCCAAGATCAACCGCAATTGCGTTGGCGGGAAAGAACGAATTTGCCTTCTTGAAGGGCCAGAACATCCGAAAGTGTACTCGACGGCGCGTCGCGCCAGAGAAAGACGGCAGAGTGCAATAGCAGCCGGTAAGGTATCGGTGGAGACAACCCCGAACAAGCCGTTGCTACGTCATCACCTGACGCATCGCGAGACGTAAATCAGACGAGAAAACCGGCGGGCTCCACGAATTCCATTCCGAATGACTCTGCGACACCGCGATAGGTCACTTTGCCCCCCGACATGTTCAGTCCCTTGAGCAGCGCGCCGTTCTCCGAAAGCGCCTTCATCCACCCCTTGTTCGCCAACTGAAGCGTATACGGCAGCGTGGCGTTTGTGAGTGCCAACGTGGAGGTGCGCGGTACGGCGCCCGGCATGTTGGCCACGCCGTAGTGAATGACGCCATCCACGACGTACGTGGGATTCTCGTGTGTCGTCGGGTGAATCGTTTCGACGCACCCGCCCTGATCCACCGCGACATCGACGATCACGGAGCCCGGCCGCATCCGGGCCAGATCGGCGCGACGCACGAGCTTGGGCGCCTTTGCACCCGGAATCAACACGCCACCGATGAGCAGATCGCACGTCGAGATCTGCTCGAGGATGTTGTGACGATTGGAGTGAATGAGCTGGACATTCGCCGGCATCACATCCGACAGATAGCGCAGACGGTCGAGCGAAAGATCGAGCAGCACAACGTTCGCGCCCAGTCCGGCAGCCATCTTGGCCGCATTGATCCCCACCACGCCGCCGCCGAGAATCACGACCTTGGCCGGGGCCACACCGGGCACGCCGCCAAGCAACACCCCTCGGCCGCCGTACAATTTTTCGAGATACTTGGCTCCTTCCTGCACCGCCATCCGACCCGCCACTTCAGACATCGGCGTCAACAACGGCAGATCCCGATTGGGCAACTCGACGGTCTCGTATGCAATGCACGTCGCACCACTCGCGAGATGTGCGCGCGTCAACTTTTCGTCGGCCGCGAAATGGAAATACGTGAAGAGCGTCAGCTCCTTGCGGAGGAAACCCCATTCCTTTTCGATCGGCTCCTTCACCTTCAGCAACAACTCGGCGTTACCCCACGCCGTCGCTGCATCAGGCACGATCTGCCCGCCGACCGCGCGATAGTCATCGTCTTCGAAACCACTGCCGACGCCAGCGCCGCTCTCCACAAACACTTCATGACCGCTGGCGACGAGCGCCTCTGCCCCAGCAGGCACGAGCGCGATGCGGTTTTCGTTGGTCTTGATCTCTTTCGGTACACCGATACGCATGGTCGCGTTATCCGGAAAAAGTAGAACGTGATGGAAATGGAGCTTTCAAACGAAACGCAGTCGCTACTCCACGGACTGCGGTCCGAGACTGACAAGAATCTGCGTGCTGGGATCGAAAAACTCACGTGCGACCGCCAAGACTGTCTCCCCGTCGATAGCATCAACCAGCGCCATCAGTTCATCGATGGAACGATGCGGTTCACCATAGAGCGCCGTCGTTGCTGCGCGATACATGCGCGATGATACGCCCTCCATCGACAACACGAGCTGTCCGCGAAGCTGGCGCTTCCCTGCGTTCATTTCCTCGATGGGCAATCCCTCCTGCACCACCTGCGCTAGCACGTCGCGCACGGCATCGAGCGCCTTCTGCGCCGTCTCGGGGGCGCTCGCGAGATACACACCATGTACACCGGCGTCCGCATATGCAGAGCTGAAGGTGTAGACGCTGTACGCGAGCCCCAATTCTTCCCGAACGCGCTGAAAAAGACGCGAACTCATTCCGCCACCCAACAGCATGCCGAGCAACGCAAACGCATAACGACGCGGATCGCTGTGCGCGATTGACTGCCCACCAAGCACGACATGTGTCTGCGCAATATCTGCGCGCTCGACATGAATCGTCTGCGCCGGTGCGGCGACCGCCGGCGCAACAACAAACGGCGTCATGTCTCCTAACGCGCGCGACATCCACCCGGTACGGTCCATCGTTTCGAGCAACTGCTCGTGATCGACGCGACCGGATGCCGCGACAACGAGACGTCCAGGATGATACGCACGCTCGTGCAGCGCCTGCAGATGCGAGACCTGCAGACTCTTCACCGTCTCGCGAGTGCCGAGAATCGGAAACCCATGCGAGTGTCCACTCCACAGCGCGCGATTATGCACGTCGAAAATCACGTCGTCAGGCGTGTCATCGACCATGCTGATCTCTTCGAGGATCACCTTCCGCTCGAGCTTGAGATCAGCGGCGCGCAACGTCGGCTCGAAAATCAGATCTCCGATGACACTCGTCGCATCGGTCAAATGCTCATCGAGAACGCGTGCCTGATACGACGTGTGCTCACGCTCGGTGTACGCGTCCAGGGAACCACCAAGCGTCTCGAGCGACAGTGCAATCTGTTGTGCGCTACGCGTCGTCGTACCCTTGAACACCATGTGTTCAAGCAAGTGCGAAACGCCCATTTCCTCCACACGCTCATGCAGCGTCGCGGCGCGCACCCAGGCCCCGAAAGCAACCGACCGCGCTCCCGGAACTGCTTCCGAGAGCACGGTCAGGCCATTTGCGAGCTCCGTACGATGCAGGCCGACTGCGCCTTCAGCGACGACTGCGTCCACGATCACCGCCGCCACTGCGTCCGCCACGATCGCCGCCTTCCTCGCGACGCGGGCGCTCGCTCTGCGGCACTTCTTCAGGCATGCCTTCAGGACGCGGCAGCAACGCTTTCATCGAAAGACGCAGACGACCACGCTCATCGCGATCGACAAGCTTCACCGTTACACGATCGCCCTTCTTGACGACGTCTTCCGGCTTGTCGACGCGCTCGTGCTTCATCTCAGACACATGCAACAACGCTTCGGTGCCCGGCATGATTTCGATGAATGCACCAAAGGCGGTGACGGTCTTTACGATGCCCTCGTACGTCTCGCCAACGACGGCTTCGGCGGTGATGGCCATGACCATCTGACGCGCGCGTTCCATCGATTCGCCGCCAACCGCCGCAATAGTAACAGTGCCATCGTCGTCAACCGACAACTCGGCACCCGTCTCTTCCTGAATGCCACGGATGTTCTTGCCCTTCGGTCCAATCAGTTCACCGATCTTGTCGACCGGGATCTGCACTGTCACGATGCGCGGCGCATACTTCGACAACTCGGCACGCGGCTCTGCCATCGCCTTGTCCATCTCGGCGAGGATGTGCAGACGGCCTTCACGGGCCTGCGTCAGCGCCTCTTCCATGATCTTGATATCAAGACCTTCGACCTTGATATCCATTTGAATGGACGTGATCCCTTCCTTGGTCCCGGCAACCTTGAAGTCCATGTCGCCGAGATGATCTTCGGTGCCAAGAATATCTGTCAGGATCGCGTACTTATCGCCTTCCTTGATAAGTCCCATCGCCACACCGGCAACAGCGGCCTTCATTGGCACACCGGCGTCGAACAGGGAGAGCGATGCCCCGCACACTGACGCCATCGACGACGACCCATTCGACTCGAGCACTTCGGACACGATGCGGATCGTGTACGGGAAGTCGGCGAAGTCGGGGAGCACGGCCTGCACGGCGCGCTCGGCAAGATTGCCGTGACCGATTTCGCGACGGCTGGTGCCGCGCATTGGACGCACTTCGCCAGTGGAGAACGGCGGGAAGTTGTAGTGCAGCATGAACGAACGCGTTGTCTCGCCCGCCTCGTTGATGCTGTCGAGACGCTGTGCGTCCTTGGCAGTGCCGAGTGTCGCGGCAACAAGCGCCTGCGTCTGTCCACGCGTGAAAAGCGCCGACCCGTGCGCACGCGGCAACAGGGTCGTGTCAATCGAGATCCCGCGCACTTCGTTTGGCTTGCGACCGTCGACGCGGAGACCCGTATCGAGCACCTGGGCACGCAGCTCGTTGTACTCGACATCGCCAAGCACGGCACTGATGTCCTTGGCGTTGTCAGGGAATTCGACGGCCAGCATCGCCGCGGCTTCATGCTTGGCCTTTTCGATGGCCTGCACGCGCGTCTGCTTGTCAGCCTGATTCAACGCAACCTGGATAGGCTTCGTCGACACGGCCTTGGTCCGCTCGATGACCGACTCGGTCGGTTCGGCCTTTTTCCACGCCATCTTCGGCTGCTGCACCTTGGGGAGCAGTTCGTTCTGCATGTCGATCAGTTCGCGAATGCCATCGTGCGAAATCTTGAGCGACTCGAGCACATCGGCTTCGCTGACTTCGAGGGCGCCACCTTCGACCATCACGATCGAATCTTTGGAGCCGGCAACGATCAGGTCGAGATCGGAGAATGCGAGCTGCTGGAACGTCGGGTTCAGGACCCAGTGTCCTTGAACACGGCCGACGCGTACGCCGCCGATGGGTCCCAGGAACGGGATCCTCGAGGCGTTCAGTGCGAATGACGTTGCCAGCATCGCGAGCACGTCGGCGTCATTTTCCTGGTCGGCCGAAATGACGTAGACGAAGACCTGCACTTCGTTCTTGAAGCCTTCCGGAAAAAGCGGACGGATCGAGCGGTCGATGATGCGGCACGCGAGAATCTCGTGGTCGTGCGGGCGTCCTTCGCGCTTGATGAAACCGCCCGGAATCTTTCCGGCAGCGTATGTCTTTTCCTTGTACTCGACTGTGAGCGGGAAGAACGGCAGCGGACTCATGTTGTCGCTCACCGTCACCGCTGCGAGCACCATCGTCTCGCCGAACTGAACCAGCGCGGAACCTGCAGCCTGCTTGGCCATGCGCCCGGTCTCAATGATCAGGGGGCGGCCTGCGAACGTCCGCTCAATACGATGCATCATCTTCTTTATTTCCTGGTGAGAACGCAAATCGCGCGGGAGGCATTTCTGCCCCCGCGCGATGAAATGGCGCGGACTGGATTAATACCGGAGACCAAGGTCTTGGCTGAGCGAGCGGTACTCCGCGACGTCCGTACGCTTCAAGTAACCGAGGAGTCGCTTGCGCCTGCCGACCATCTTGAGGAGTCCGCGCCGACCATGATGGTCTTTGGCGTGGGTACGAAAATGTCCCGTCAGGTAGTTGATCCGATCGGTGAGGATCGCAATCTGTACGCGGGTCGATCCGGTGTCCCCTTCGTGGGCCCGGTACTTGTCAATCGTGAGTGCCTTATCGAACGCCATCGTCGTAATATTCTCCGCGCATGCTTGAGCGCGTCGCGCATGTGTATGCGCAGAAGGTTGCGCGCAATCGTAGGAAGCATGGCAGTTTACACCTTCCCTTCCCTTCTGTAAAGGACCGCAGCATGCCCGACCGATACTTGGGGCAACAGATCGGGAAATATCGGGTGATCCGTCTTCTGGGGGACGGCGCTTTTGCGTGGGTATACGAGGCGATCGATCGTGACCTCGAGATTCCGGTCGCGCTCAAGATCCTGCGCCCGGAATTCGCTGGCGACGTTGTCGCCGAAACCCGCTTCCGCCGCGAAGCCTCCACCGCCGCGAAACTCCGTCATCCGAACATCGTCGTCGTGCGCGATGTCGGGCAGATCGATGGCGCCTCTTTCGTCGCGATGGACCTGCTCTCCGCCTCGCTCGGGCAACGCCTGAATCGGACCCGAATCCTCCCTGAGGCGGAGGTCATTCGCATCGGGCTTGACGTCGCGGCCGCACTCGGTTCGGCGCACACGGCCGGCGTCATCCATCGCGATATCAAACCCGACAACATTCTCTTCGGACGGGCCGATGAAGCAATCGTCGCCGACTTCGGACTCGCGCGAGCGCTCGCATCGGACCTCGCGCTGAGCAAATCCAATCAGGTGATGGGCACGCCCCACTACTTCAGTCCAGAACAGGCGCGTGGACTTGAGCTCGACGGACGGAGCGATCTCTATTCGCTCGGCGTCACGCTCTATCGGGCCGTGACTGGGCAGCTCCCGTTCAATGGCGACGATTGGTACACCGTCGGCCGACAGCATATCGATGATCCGGTCACGCCACCGCGTACCATCATTTCGACGATCTCCCCGTCATTCGATGCAGTTCTGCTTCAATTAATGGCTAAACAACCGGCCGACCGATTCGCCTCTGCAGAAGCCCTCGCCGTGGCGCTGCAGTCCTTGGCCACGCCGCGCCCCGACCGAGAAGCGATGCACATTACGCCGACTTCAGTCACTGCGGGTCCCTTCAGTCCCATGCCCGCGACTGCCATCGACGTGCGCGCCCCCCTACAGCCGCTATCGGCCGCATCGTTGGGCCGCCGATCTTCACTTGTGAATACCGCGGGTATCACCGCGGCGTTGCTGCTCGGCAGTGCAGCGATCCTCCGTACGACCAATGTCGGCAACCTCTGGTCAAACACCTTTGGCGATCGCGCGGCAACCGACTCCCTCGCATCGGTTGCTTCTCGCGTCGCCGCTGACTCCGCCACGCGCGCGCGGACCGAGGTGCTCGCCAACGATTCGGCCCGCAGCAAAATCAGGCGCGATTCATTGTCGGGCATTGGACTCGACGCTAATGCGACCAGATCGGGCAGCGCGGGAGCGCCGCTGCTGTCAGCCGGAGCGCCAACAACGAGTACCGGGTCGACCAAACCGACAGTTGTGCGCACGCGCATCAGTGTGAAGACGGCAGACGACGCGGTGCTTTTCGTTGATGGAAAACGCGTTGGAGTTGCGACGTGGTCCGGCGAGCGCGCCGGCGCGCGAGACGTCCATCTCCGCGCAGTCATCGACAACGCGCCACCCGGTTGCCCGACGGCGCAACGGGACACGACGCTTCGCATCAATGTCGCTCCGAAAGCGAACGTGTCACTCCCGGTACGAAGCTGCGCGCCGATCAGACTTCTCGTGAAACCGAACGACGCGCATCTGGTGTTCACGCCCCTGGATGGCGGAGAGCCTCTGGCATTCCGCGCCGACAGCGTGGACGGCAAGCTGCTCGTTTTCGGGCGCTACAAAGTCGAAGTGTCATTGCCGCGATGCACGACCTACAGCGACACGGTCACGGCGCCACCGGCAAAGTCGAAGGGAACAGACACGGTCTTCGTGCGGGCGCCGCTGTTCTGCGGCTAGTGGGCTAGCGCCGAGTCGGCTCGTCGCGTGATGACGCAGCGCTACTTTGTCAGCGACGTTGCGGCTACGCCAACTGTGCCGCCGACTGCGGCGCCCCACCAGAAGCGCGCCGAACGCCACCATGGCTGTTCAGGGCGAGTAATAAGCAGAAAGTGCGACGTCGTCACTCGGCCAACTTGCGATGTCACGAGCGCCGTGATGTCGCTCTCATGGACCGACAGAATTCGCAGCCGAGCGACCAGAGCGTCGCGATTGATCGGATCGACCGCGTAGGCCGACATTCCCACGCGCACCCATCGTGATTCCTGTCGGCGAAAGCGGGCAGTGCTGTCATCAACCGCGTCGATTTCGAATCTCGCTGCATTGCGTGGAATGTTCTTCTCCGGCACTCCGGCATCTGGCGCCGCAGGATGGTGACAGCCCATCAACGCCATCGCTCCCGCCCACCTGATGAACCGGCGCATCATCGAGAGAGTCATCCGGTCAGCGCGTGAATGCGGAGCGAATGTCGTTGAACGTGACAAGTAGAATCAGGGCGAGCACCGCCAGCACGCCAGCGCGCGCAAACGCCTCTCGAGTGCGCCCGCTGAAGGCACTCCCCTTGATCGCTTCGGCAAGCACGAGCAGAATCTGACCGCCATCCAGCACCGGTATCGGGACAAGATTCAGGATCGCAATGTTGAGGCTGAGCACCGCGATCAACGACCAGAGCGTTTCTGCACCGTTGCGCGCCGCTTGCACCGATGTTCGTGCAATGGCTATCGGGCCGCCAAGATTTTTCGCCGACACGGAACCAGAGACAAGTCCGGTGAGCACGTCCACTACGTTCGTGGCAATGCGCCAAGTCGCAATTCCGCCGTT
>JAYUWD010000348.1:0-4004 GCA_043753735.1 Gemmatimonadaceae bacterium | reverse complement strand
GCCCCGCTGCGGTGGCGATAACGTGCGGGTTGCGTGGACCGGTCTTGGTCCCATATCCACGACGCGCAATTGGAAAGCGGCTCGAGTCGTACGTGTATCCTTCTTCCACGAGCACCCGGGCTGCCCACGGCACCTCATCGACCAGGGAAAACGAGGGAGCCCGGTAACCATTCACCCTTACCCCTGCGACATCTTCCAAGATGTGTTTCGACGAACGTACATCGTCGCGAAATACCGCTTCAGAGATCGTTGGAATGCGCTGATGCCAGAACCCGTGGGATGCAATCTCGTGACCGCCCGCGACGATTTTCCTTACGAGCGCCGGGAACCGCTGCGCAACCCAACCCAAAGTGAAGAACGTACCCGTCGCAGAGGTGAGTTCCATCATTTCGAGCAGCCGAAGCGTATTGCGCTCGACCCGAGACTCGTACGAATTCCAATCGCACCGTTGCACGTGGTTTTCAAACGCGCTGACCTGAAACCAGTCCTCGACATCGACGGAAAACACAGGCACTGCGCGAGCAGCAAAGCTCATTTCCGAATGCTGTCCTTGCGCGCCCGCGGAAACTTTTCCGTGAGCGCGTCCGTGTATTGCCGCTCTGCAGCCCCGATGTAGATCTGCCGCGGCCGTGCGATCTTTTGTTCCTTGTCGAGAATCATCTCTTCCCACTGCGCCAACCAACCGGAGACACGGGCCACGGCGAAGAGCACCGTAAAGAAATCCGTGGGGAATGCCATCGAACGGTAGATCAAGCCTGTGTAGAAATCGACATTTGGGTAGAGCTTTCGTGCGATGAAATAGTCGTCCGAGAGCGCGATCCGTTCCAGCTCGAGCGCGATCTCGAGATCCTTGTCCATGCCGACCTGTGCGAAGACATCGTCGGCCAGCTTCTTCACGATTCGCGCGCGAGGATCGTAACTCTTGTAAACGCGATGACCGAAGCCCATGAGGCGATGCTCACCTTTACCGCTTTTCACCGATTCGATGAACGCCGGAATGTTCTTCTTGTCGCCGATGTCGCTGATCATGCGGAGCACCGCTTCGTTGGCGCCGCCATGCAGCGGCCCAAAGAGCGCGGCGATCCCGCCGGCCACGGCGGAGAACGGATCGACGCCTGACGAGCCGATCGCGCGGACCGCGCTCGTGGAGCAATTCTGTTCGTGGTCGGCGTGCAGAATAAAGAGCACTTCGAGCGCCTTCACGAAGACCGGGTTTCCCTCGTACTTCGATTCCGACATGCGCGCCACCATCGACAGGAAATTCTCGACATATGAGAGATCGTTGTCGGGGTAGATGAACGGCAGCCCCTTCACATGCCGATAAGCGAAGGCTGCCATGGTCGGCAGTTTCGCCATCAGCCGGATGATGGAGATGTAGCGTTGATGCGGGTCGTGAATGTCGTGCGCCTGTGGATAGAAGCTGCTCAGCGCGGCTGTGGCGCTGCAGAGCATCGACATCGGATGCGCGTCGTACCGAAACCCTTCCAGAAACTTGCGGATGTTCTCATGCACGTACGTGTGAAACGTGATGTCGTGTACCCAACTATCGTACTGCGTCTGGTCGGGCAAGTCGCCGTGTCGCAAGAGATACGCGACTTCGAGAAACGTGGCCTGTTCCGCCAACTGCTCGATCGGGTAGCCGCGATAGCGCAGAATTCCCTTGTCGCCATCGATAAAAGTGATCGCGCTGCGACACGACGCAGTGTTCATGAATGCGGGATCGTAGCTCAGTAGTCCGAATTCGGAGGCGTTCTGCTTGACCGCGCGTAAATCACCGGCACGAATGTACGTGTCACCTTCCGGGCCTTCAGTGCGAATCGTGGCGCTGTACTGCGTACCAGTGCGACCATCCACCAGTTGCAGCGCGTCGGCGACCGCCGTGCCTTCAGAAACGTTCGTCGAAGTCATCTCAACCGGCTCCAGGGAATCATCGAAAACAACAGCTCAATATTAATGTAAGAGGGGGTACGCTCAACCCGTGTAATCGTCACGGAACGTCGAGCAGATCGAGTGTAAACTCCAGCTGAGATCCAACCCCATCAACAGAGTGGATGTTCAATCGCCCACCCATTGCAACCACCAGCTTTTGGCAGATGGCAAGGCCGAGTCCCGCGCTGGAAAATACTGAATCCGCCTCGCTCTCATTAACAGTGCCGGAACTCTGCTCTCTGCGGTCAGCCGAAGTGTCCACCAATCGCGCGGTCACCGAGGCCGGCATTCCCCGCCCAGTATCGGCAACAAGAAATCGCACGTTCGTCGTCGAAATGGCGTCGGCTTGCACAGTCACGGAACCGGCGTTTGTGAATTTCAACGCGTTCGTGACGAGGTTGAGCAACACGCGATGCAGCGCCGCCGGATGACCAAGACGCAGATCGCTCGGCGGACCGCTGAAGCGCAGCGTGAGTGATTTCTCTTCGGCAATTGGCTGAACCACGTCTCGTACGGTGCGCAACAGCTCGCCGATCGAAAATGGGACGACCGCGGCGCCAACCAGCCTCGCGCCCCCCTGCGCCAACTCCATCAGATCGCTTGTCATCGCGGAAAGCCCGAATGCGGCCGTGTAGACAAGATCGAGATGGCGCTCCTGCATCGGCGACACCGGTCCCGTTTGCCCGCGGCGCATGCGCTCGACCAGAAACTGGATCGAGCCCAGCGGCGAGCGCATATCGTGCGCGACCTCGACCAACAGCTGCAGCGCGTTTGGACCCAACACATGCTCGGCGAACCGCGCCGACGCGTCGGCCTCGAGCGCATGCAGAAGAAGCTCCATCTGCTGCAGGGCTCGCACCACGTCTTCGGGCGCGACATCGGCCTCCTGTGCGCGCACGAGCAGCGCTCGTCGCAAGCTTGCCAGCAGGCGAGGTGCTTCGGCCGTCCAAGAGTATACGCCTAAGGAAGGCAGCGGAGCGCCACCGAGAGATACCTCGATCGCCGCGGTCAGTGCGTGCAGCGCCTCTATGGCGGGCTCGATTTCACGCGAAACCAGGGCGGTACTTCCCCATCGCTGAACGACGCTCGCAGCCGCGTCCGCGAGTAGTGCCGTGATAGCGGCGCGAGTCGTGGTTTCGTTCGGCCGAGCCTGAAGGCGCGATGCCGTGAAAATCATGCTGCTCCAGACGTATTCGGTGGCGCGGGCTTGATTCGTTTAGACGCCGATCAGGCGCCGCGCATCTCCGCACGGGAAGGACCGTCGCAGTCACCCAAAAGTCACCGAGCTCGCACCAAAAAGCTTTAAACGGGGCGTTTCCGCACATCGGCTAGTTTCGCCGACCTTCTCGTCATCCTGTTAAACAAGGTCACATTTTGCGGCCGAGTCGGTCATCGCTTGAGCGACGGCTTATGTGACCCGATGTGCGCTTGCGCGAAAAAAGCGCTACCGCATGTCAGTATGAACCGTCGTGTCGTTTCGGGCTCGCGAATGCGCATTCAGGGTCGTGCACATACCGACCCTACCACGGCGTGCGCCGTGGTGCCAGCCAAGATCGCTGCTCCGCGATCGTCGAAGTGCGCATAGTCGGCGAACGGTGGGGGAACAACGTCTCTCAATGCAGCGGAAGCGTCGACGAGGATGACGGACGAGTCCCTGGCTACAACACGTGTGCGTTCCGCCGACATCCGGTCAAATTCCAGAATCGCCTCGCCAGTGTAGATCGGGTAATAGCGCTCCCATGCCCGAAGCCACACGTCTTGCGCGCCCGATTGGTGATGGGAAAATCGATTCTGGTGGATCGCAAGCGCGGGTCGGGCACCCACGGCACGAATAGCGCCGACGAGCCGCCGCAACGATCTCTCATACGCATCCAGTCGCGCGGTCGGGGCATGATCGAGACCGCGAGTATTCAGAGCGGCTCGTGACGCGTTGATGTCCCGTTGACGGAGCAAGTCGAGCACGGTCACCGGAGTTAGCCGTTTGATGGCATCACGGAAACGTGGGATAGCGCGGGCACGCACTCCTTTCGCATCGGCAGCCGCGGAGGCACTGGGCGGCGTTGCAACCGGCAATT
>JAYUWD010000347.1:0-12028 GCA_043753735.1 Gemmatimonadaceae bacterium | reverse complement strand
CCGCAGCGAGTTCTTCGCGCATCACAGACTCACGACTGTACTGGCAACTCGAAACTCGAACTCACCACTCACAACTGCCGTTGAGACCATACCCCTCACCACTGCACGCTCGCCCGCACCCGAAACGCAGCGTGCCCGGAGCATTGAGCCCCGGGCACCGATGCTGCGACGCACAAGCAGCCCCTGAATCAGGCGTGCTCCTTAAACTTGGCTTCGAGCGCCGGACGCGGAACCGCACCAACGATCTGGTCCACGAGCTTCCCGTCTTTGAAAAACAGGATCGTGGGGATCGAGCGCACGTTGAACCGGGCGGCTGTTTTTTGATTGTTGTCGACATCGAGCTTTGCCACCTTTGCCTTGCCCGCGTAGTCGAGGGCCAACTGCTCGACGATCGGCGCAATCATCCGGCAGGGTGCGCACCATGTGGCCCAGAAGTCCACAACGGAGAGACCAGGTTGCGCTTCGATCTCGGTTGCGAACGTATCGTCCTTCACTTCCACCGCGTTTGCCATCGTAGCTCCATCGTGCAGCGCCGGGATTAACCGGACTCACCCGCACATGTCGTCAGGATTAGACTTCAGGTTCCGCCCACGCCAAATCCACATGACTGAATCTGTCCGCCGCGGTACGCGCATTGCCCATATCGGCGTCGCCGTACGTACCCTCAACGAGCTGCTTCCGTTCTACCGTGACATCTTGGGACTGCCCGAGGTGCCGCTCGACAACGCCGACGGCGCCACTATCGCGGGCCTTGCAGCCGGAGACTCGCTGGTCGAACTGCTCGAAGCAGAATCCGAAGACTCTCCGATCGGGAAGTTCGTGGCTAGGCGCGGCCCCGGGATCCATCACGTGTGCTTCGCCGTTGACGACCTCGACGGCACATTGGACAAGTGCCGAGCGGCCGGTTTTCGGCTCATCGATGAATCCCCACGCATCGGCGCCGAAGGCAAACGGATTGCCTTCCTGCATCCCAGTGCGACGGGCGGGGTGCTCGTCGAATTATCTGAATACTAGCGACCGTGCCAACTGCGGTGACAAGGCCCGACTGGTTACGCGTTCCGTCGAGGCGGAGGCGCATGGGGCAGCGGGGTTACCGGCAGAAGTCTTTCAGCGGGACCACGTCGACATCTTCCAGAAACCAGCGACCTCCTGGGCCCGGCACCGTGGCCACCGTGGTCTTGGCCACCGACGACTTGCGGGTGAGCTCGATCTGCCACTTTTGATGTCCACCCGTTTGCAGGCGCGGCGCATCTTCGACAAACTGCCACTTATCGTGCATGAGCAGGCACTGCATCACGACCAGGCGCTTCTCGAGCTCCTCGCGCTTCATCAGCTCGCGCGCCGGTCCCTTTCTGGTCCCCCAGACGCCGGACATCGCCTGCAGATCGGAGCTTTTGACCGCGACCATAAACGACTCGACCGCCGCGCGGGAGCTTGCCGCACCGATGACATTTCCAGCAGCGGCGGCGGACCCCTTGGAGTTCGCGACAACTGGAGGCGATTGAACTGCAGTGCGGGTACAAGCGCTGAACGCCCCGACAAACGCGGCGAAGGCTACGAGAACGATTCCCTGACGGCCCACGAATACTCCCTGCTGAAGTGATGACTTCCGTCTTCCACTCACCGTTCGACAGATCACGCAAGACCAGCGCCCACCGCGGCCAGTGAACATGATTCTTCAACGACTCTATGTGAACATCGATCACGTCGCGACCATTCGTCAGGCGCGTCGCGGTCTGCTCCCCGACCCCGTGGCGGCCGCACTGCTGTGCGAGCAGTCCGGTGCGGACGGAATCACGGCACACCTGCGTGAAGATCGTCGTCACATACAAGACGACGACGTTCACCGGTTGGCCACAAGTATCACAACGGCGCTGAATCTGGAGTGCGCGGCCACGCCGGAGATGATTACCCTCGCTGAACAGCTTCGGCCCGTCGAAGTCACGCTGGTCCCGGAGCGGCGCGAAGAGGTGACGACCGAGGGCGGACTGGACCTCGTCCGTGGAGAGGTAGCGCTGCGGGCGGCGATCACGCGTCTGAAACGCGTGGGGGTGCGGACAAGTCTCTTCATTGACCCGACGGAGGATTCGGTACGGCGCTCCAAGGCGCTGGGCGCCGATGCCGTCGAGCTGCACACCGGCCAGTTTGCGCATGCGCCAACCAATCCGGCCACGCTCACGGCACTGGCCGACAGCGCTAGATTGGCGGCCTCGCTCGGCATGGCCGTGCACGCGGGGCATGGGTTGACGGTGGAGAATGTTGGACCGGTTGCGGCTATCTCTGAGATTGAGGAGTTGAACATCGGGCACGCCATTGTCGGACGCGCCATCTTTGTGGGTCTTGGTGCAGCGGTGCGTGAAGTTCGTCAAGCGATGGATGTAGCACGTTCCCGCCAACCCCAGGCGCAATGAGTGCACCGCAGGCCCTCATCGAGTTTTTCCAGACAGAGGCGGCCGAGTATCTCGATCGCCTCGACCAACTGTTGATCGACGCCGAACAGCAGCTGCCCGACGCCGGTGCGTTCCTGACGCAGGCGCGCGCGTTGCGTGGCAGCGCAACGATGACGCGACTTGAAGGGCTTCCCGATCTCGCCTCGACGGTGGAACGCATCGCAACCGGAGTGCGTGACGGCGAGTTGCGTTGGGATCAGCGTTTGCATTTTGCGGTGCGAGGGGCGTTGGCGGAGATGCGTGCCTTGGTGGAACGCGCGCAGCATTGGAGCGAAGCCGAGCAGCGACGCAGTCGGACGCAATCGGTCGCGTTGGCGTCGGTGGCCGCCGGGTATCTCGCAATGAATGCGCCGGTTTCGTCGCCCGCGAGTCAGGTGGTGCCGATCTCGCGTTTTTTCCCGGACGACGGAACGCCGGCAATTCTGCAGCGCAATCCCGAGCCGCCGATCACGATCGCGATGCGCTTTCGGCATGACATCGCTGCAGCGGCCGACGGGGTTGCACGCGAGTCGGCGGCGTTGGCCGGGAGTGCGCCAGGGCCATCGCAGCTTGCCCTCAGCGACGGCATTCGTCGCGCGCTGTTGGGCCTCGCCGATGTGTCGGAAAGCTACGGCGCCGCGAGCATCGGGACCTTGTCGACTCGGATGGCGCGCGCGCCGCTTGCGGAGGCGCGCGAGCGGATTGCGATTCAGGCCTTCGCGCAGCTGTTGATGGATCGCGAACTGAGTGACCAGCAGCTCGCGCAACGGGTGAAAGAAACTAATTTCGCCTGGGCCGATGCACAGGCTGGCGTCGTTGTCGGTGCGGTGTTGGACCCGGTCGCGGTCTCGGTCGCCGAAGCCGTGATTGTCCCCATCGAAACGCTGTTGTATCGCGGACGTTCTGCCGTCAAACGCGCGCGGGAAGTGCGCGACGAGTTGCGCCCGTTCTGGGACCGGGGCACGCTCGGCGATCCGGCGGCACATACCCTTTTTGAAGAACTTTCCGATCTATTGGACTTGGCGGCAACCACGTGAAGCTCGACTGGAAGAGTGGGCTCGGGTTTGCCCTGAGCGCCGTTCTGTTGTGGTGGACGTTGCGTGGTGTGTCGCCGACCGCCGTCTGGGAAGTGTTGCGTCATTCAAGCGTACCGCTCTTCGCGCTCGCCGTTGTCGTCAACGTGTCGATTTTTCCTCTGCGTGCACGACGCTGGCGGACAATTCTCGAGCCGGTTGCCGGACGCCTTCCATTCGGTCCGCTGTGGCGCAGCACGGCAATCGGCATGATGATGAACAATGTGTTCCCGCTGCGCGCCGGGGAATTCGCCCGGGCGTTTGCGCTCACGCGCGAGGTTCCGCGTGTTCCAATCACGACGTCGTTCGGATCGCTGGCGGTTGACCGGATTTTCGATGCGATCGCGATCTTCGGGCTCATGTTCTTCGCAATGCTTGATCCGTCTTTCCCGCCCGACATCAGCATTGCCGGGCGTACGGTGCCGCAGCTGGCTATTGGAGGAATTGTTGCCGTATTCGGCGTTCTCGCGATTTCGTTTACCATCGTGATGCAGCCCGAGCGTGTGATGGCAATCGTCGATGCGGTCTTTGGCAAATTGATGCCGAAGCATCGCGAAAAAGCAGTGCGCATCGTTGAACATGGTTTGGGTGGTTTGGCCGTGCTCAAAGACGGACGACGCTTTCTCGCAGTGTTGTGGTGGGCGGCACTGCACTGGATCGTCCAGGCGTTGAGCGTTTACCTGGGTTTTCGTGCCGTTGGTATCGATGTACCGTTTTCAGCAGCGCTGTTCCTGCAAGGTATTCAGGCAATAGGTGTCGCCATTCCCAGTTCGCCTGGCTTTTTCGGCGTTTTCGAAACCGGCGCGATCATCGGACTTGGCGTGTACGGCGTGCCCAAGGAGTTGGCGATCAGTTGGGCCCTCGGCTTTCACATTCTGACCTTCATTCCGATCACGGTGATCGGCGCGGTGTACTTCGCGCGGCTGGGGTTGAGCGTGGGGCGCATGCAGAAGGGGGCGCAGGCGGAAGCAGCAAAATGAAGCGAGTCGAGAAGGCGCACGCGAAGGTCAATCTCATGCTGCGAATTCTGGCGCGCGAGGCAAGCGGCTACCACAGCATCGAGACAGTGTTTCAGAAGCTCGAGCTGCACGACGTAGTGACCGTTGCGGCGGGTGACGAAGTGCGCGATCGCACGCTGCACTGTGACGGCCCGAAGATGCCCAGTGGAGGATTGGGTCCGCGCGAGTCGAATCTCGCGTGGAGGGCGGCCGAGGCGTACGGTGCGGCGAGTGGATGGGACACCGGTTGGCGGCTGTCCATCGAGAAAAACATCCCCGTTGGCGGCGGGCTTGGTGGTGGCAGCGCCGATGCCGCCGCTGTATTGCGCGCCATGGAAGCGATGTCGCCCAACAAACTTGGAAGCGAGCAACTACTCGATCTGTCGGGGCTGCTGGGCGCTGACGTTCCATTCTTTTTGACTGGCGCGAGTCTCGCGTTCGCGTGGGGACGCGGTGATCGGTTGCTGCGGTTGCCGGCCTTACCGGTCGCTGCGGTGTCGTTGTTCACTTTCGCCGAAGGTGTCAATACGGGCGACGCGTATCGCGAGGTTGCGCGGATGCGTGAAGATCGCGGCGCAGACGTCTCTGCACGCGCGTATTCAGCGGATGCATTCGGGAGTTGGGAGACGGTCAGCGCGATTGCGGCCAATGATTTTGAGGATGTCGCGATGGGGTTGCACCGCGGTGTGGCCGAGCTGCTGCCTCTGCTGCGACAGGCTACGGCTCACGCTCGTGGTGCGGGTACGTCGGCGATTGGACTGTTAAGCGGAAGCGGCGCGACGTGTTTCGCCATCGGTGATCATGAGTTGGGATTCGACAACCTGCAGCAACTTGGGTTTGATATCCAACTCACTCAAACCACGGCCTGACGCCTGACGGCGCCTGCAGAGCGCGTCGCAAATGAACTCCTCGACATGATCGCGGCCTCTACAAAAAAAGCTTTGACCATTTGACCTGTCGTGTGTAGCACGCCACTTGCAAGCTTTTGAGGTGATCTGATCCTGAACGCGTGCGTGCTAACACTCCCGTTACCGCTGAGTTTTGGACAGAGTCAACCGGAGAGAGCCATGACATTGGCATTAATTGGCGCCGCCCTATGCGTTGCCGGCACGATATTACTCGCTGCGACGTGGCTCTCGACGGGTGGAGCCAACAGCCCGACTCATCGTGATTCGTTCCGTAGCAGACAAAACGTTCAGGCTCGCACAAACGGCGAGCTAATGCGCAGAGGATAGTGCAGTTGCACGGTCCGCATCACATGGCGGATACGATCAACGAAGCGCTGCGGATGCACCCATTCGCGCTCCGCAGCGCTTCCCCGTGCGCAACCCAAACAATTTTCATTGCCGACAACCGCGCGCGATGACGATGTAAGTTCTGGGCGCGCCTAGGGTTCCACCACAAGAAAACCCACTGCCCCTTTCTGCCCGTGGCCAAAGCCATGATTTACAAAAGGAAATTCACCAGCAACGTCGCAGACGACCTCGAAACACATCCCGCCGCCGGCGGGAACGCTGAACGTTTGTACCCCTCGAATGGCTGAACCGGGTGGTGCCCCGAGATACACCGTATCGAACTGCTCACCGACCACGTGGAATTGTGCTGGATGCGTCGGACCAGCCGACACCACCCAGAATCGCACCCGGTCGCCAACTTTTACGCGAATAGGCGCAGCGACATACTGATTGGGTCGGCCATTGAAGGCGACAAAATCCGGCAATGTCGCAAGCATCTTCTGGTAGTCGAACGCACGCACGCCATTCACCGCGTCACCGAGATAAAACTCGCTCTGCACCAGCACGAATTCTTTCGCTGCCGGCAGGGGCTCGCGTGGTGAAACTATGAGTGCGCCGTACATCCCCGAGCCGATATGCATGAGTACGGGCGCTGTACCGCAGTGATACATGAACGCACCGGCCCACTTCGGTTTGAAAGTGAACGTGAGCGACTCACCTTTCACGACCGACCGGAACGCGGCCTTGGGATCGATTTGCGCCCCGTGAAAATCCATGGAGTGCGGTATGGCAACGTCATTCGTAAGCGTGAATTCAACAGTGTCCCCCACTCGGCAGTGTACGATCGGACCTGGGATATCGCCTTCAAACGTCCACGCGGAGACAACCGTATCGTCACTGATCCGTATCGGCACTTCCCGTGCATGCCAGTGCAGTTGGACGCGGCCACCCGTCGGCAATGGCGGGAGTGCAGGATCGAACCGATGAAACGTTGCGTTAGCCGCGCCTTTCATCGCCCCCGGAGTCGTTGAGGAATTTGCATGGGGCGCGTTCTTCTGCAGGGCAGTATCAAGCCGACTGTTCGAGTTCTGGAGCTGCATGGGGTCGGTCGCGCCAGTTGCGGTGCGGACCGCACCTTGGGTGCTATCCGCCAGCCCAGGCTTTCCGGGTGCACAGGCGGCGAGCGCCGCGCCAAGTCCCGGAATGGCCAGGGAAAGCGCTGACGCACGCGTTAGAAACGCTCGCCGATCACTTACTCCCGAAACGACATCGCTTACCGTAGGGCGTTCCGATTCACCCACGTGAACGCGCGCGTCTTTCATCTGTGCGACGAGCTCTGAAAGCCTCGACACTTGCCGGTCAGTCATCGGTGATTCGGTTGGAGGTGATTCTACATGGAGCAAGAGAGCAGATGGGGCGTGGCTTATTCGGAGCAATTCCCCGGCCACGCGTTTAGCGAAGCAGGTAACGCCGTGTCCCAAATACGCGCCTCTCGCATTGGCATGGCGATTGCGCGACGGGGACGCCGTGCGCCGCCCGTCGGCGTCATCACGCTGCGGACCTCCAGCCGCGGTCTGTGTCGAATTTGTCTGGGACTGGTATCGCCGCATGCGGATCGCGTTCGCTCTACTCGTCGGCCTGCACGGTCTCATTCACCTGCTCGGCCCGACGAAGGCGTTTGGATGGGCCACCGTCCCCCAATTGCGAAACCCAATTTCTCCGACGGGCGGCGTGCTGTGGTTCGGTGCAGCAGCGCTTTTGGTCGGTGCCGCGCTAGCTATCGCGCTTGGTGCCCGATGGTGGTGGTGGTTGGCGCTTCCGGGCGCGATTCTGTCTCAGGGGCTCATTGCGCAGTCTTGGGGGGACGCCAAGGTCGGCACGGCGGTGAATCTGCTGATTGCGATCCCGCTCCTGCTCCTCGCGATTGACGCGCGCCCCGACAGTTTCCGATCCCGCTTTGCGCGGGATCGCGAGGCGCTGCTTGCTCGCCCCTTGCGTCCGACGCCCCTGGTGACCGAGGCGGAGGTCGCCAAGCTGCCGCCTCTTTACCAGAGTTATCTCCGCCGCGTGGGTGCCATCGGACGCCCGCACGTCCGCAATATGCGTGTGGAGTTTGCGGCAACGATGCGCAGTAGTGCGACCGCCGACTGGATGCCCGCCACGGCGACGCAGTATGAGTTCTTCGATCCGCCCGCCCGCCTTTTTTATATGAATGCCACGCGCACCGGTCTCCCAATCGATATATGGCATCGCTATGTCGACGACGCCGCGACCTTCCAAGTTCGCGTCGCAAGTCTGTTCTCCATGGTCAACCAGCACGGCCCCGTGCTGACAAGCGCCGAAACCGTGACGATGATGAACGACATCGTGGTGATGGCGCCGGCGGCGGTGCTCGATCTCCCGTTCACGTGGGAAACAACGGGCCCCCGTACGCTGCGTGCGACGTTTGAGAATGCGGGGCACCGGGTCACGGCTACGTTGACGTTCGACTCGGCGGGTGACTTGGTCGGATTTGTGTCGGATGATCGTTGGCAAGCCGCGCCGCCCTCTCCACTGAACGTGCCATGGTCGACCCCTATATCCAATTATGGGGAAATCGACGGCATTCGGGTGGGGACGCACGGCGAAACGAATTGGATCCCAGCCACAGGTGAGTGGAACTATGGGCGGTTCGACATTCGGGCCCTCGCTTACAACGTGCCGCGATAGCGTTACGCCGAGCTGTCGGGGGAGCGGCGGTTAGCCAGCATGGCGTCGGTCTTGCTGAAACCCAACTCCATGACGACCGACGCGCCGTTCAACCCGCACGACGACAGTTACAAAATCTCCATTATTGCCGGTGGCCCGGCTGGGCTGTGGACGGCGATCAGCTCCGTCCGTTACCGACTGCGTATCATGCCTTCTCCAGAGTGTGTATACCCCCATCTCAATGCCAGAAATGTTTCGCGTCTGGCACTTTTTACACTTCTCGTCGTGTCGCTTACAGGATGTCTCGCCACGTTCGCTCCCCAAATCGATCCGGCATCGGAGCAGAAATTTCATCCGATGGACTTTTTCGAGGGGCCCACGCGTGGCGACGGGACGCTTGCAGTGCGCGGCCAAGCGCAGCGGTCGCTGCGCGTCGAGGGGCATGGAACGCGCCAGTCGAACGGAAGCCTTCGACTTGACCAGACGGTCCAATTCGGCGACGGGGTGCTGGAAGAGCGATGGTGGTTGATAAGCCGACTAGACTCCACGCGCTTTCGTGCCACTCTGAGTGACGCCAAGGGGGACGTAACCGCCGATTTGAACGGCAACGTGTTTCATCTTCGCTACCTCCTACGGCGACCCCGCGTGTACATGGAACAGTGGCTCACTCTGCAGTCCGACGGTCGATCGGTGGCAAACCGGGCCCAAGTAACCGTATTCGGCGTGCCTTGGGCGCGTCTGACGGAAACGATTACCCGCGTGGATAGCGTGGCGCGGTAGTACTGCGCAACACGCTTCGGTCTGGCGGCCCATTGCCGTTGAGCGCTCGCTCACTGACCAAATACCTGTCTGCGTAGTGGTGTGGTATGCGGCACGCGCATTGCGCTAGCCAACAATCTCGGTCGCTTGCGTTGACCTTTCGAAATGGCCTAGCAATGCCCAAAAATCCGCCCCTCGTACCGAACCCAAACGCCAAAATCGACACGAAGTCCGGCGTGTCCAGGCAGCAGTTTGTCACGATTGGCGCGCTGGCGGCGACGAGCCTCTCGGTCATCGGAGCGCAAGCATCGAGCGACGAGGTGCGGACTGGAGCCTGCAATACAGTGCCCGACGAGC
Source organism: Gemmatimonadaceae bacterium (assembly GCA_043753735.1). GTDB lineage: Bacteria > Gemmatimonadota > Gemmatimonadetes > Gemmatimonadales > Gemmatimonadaceae > Gemmatimonas. Next base: position 2,489 of record JAYUWD010000347.1, on the reverse strand, counting down.
CGACGGTTGAGCGACCCGAGCCTCAGGAGCACTGGCGCGACTTCAGTTCGGCGGAGACAACGCTCGCGTTCCGAAATCACGGGATGCATGCGGAGTTGCTGCGGGAATCCATAACGCCGCTCGGCGCACACTATCTGCTCATTCACTTCGACATTCCTGCTCTTTCTGCAGCGGGCTACGAGCTCGCCGTTCAGGGGCGGGTTCGACATCAGCTCAGCCTTTCGCTGGACGATATCAAGTCGCGCCCAGTTGTCACGCAGGACGTAACAATGGAATGCGCAGGGACAGGACGCTCGACAGTGCATCCGCGCTCTATATACGTGCCCTGGGGCAAGGAAGACATCGGGACGTACCGGTGGACAGGAACACCGTTGCGACCAATTCTCGAGCAGGCGGGGCTTCTATCCGATGCGGTCGAGGTTCTGTTCACGGGTTGGGACAGAGGGGTAGATCTCGGAGTTGAGCATGCATTCGAACGCAGTCTGCCCATAGCCGAGGCGCTACGCGACGAGGTGATGGTCGCTTGGGATGCGAACGGACAGCAACTGCTGCCACAGCATGGGTTCCCGTTACGCGTGATTGTGCCACGCTGGTACGGAATGGCCAGCGTGAAGTGGCTGCGGGCCATTACCGTTCTGAGCAAACCCTTCACTGGTGTCGAGCAAGCACAGGTCTACCGCTACCAGCGGCAAAAAGGGGAGCTGGGTGAGCCCGTCACCGTCAAGCGCGTGCACTCCGTCATCGTGCGACCCGGTATTCCGGACGCGATCAGCCGTCATCGGTTCGTTGCGCCGGGCCGGCATGTCATACAGGGCACGGCGTGGTCGGGGTCAGGGCGAATCGTGCGCGTCGAGCTCAGTAGCGACGCCGCACAGACGTGGAGCGACGCTGAACTACTCCCGGTCTCGAATGATCCATTCGCGTGGACGCAGTGGCGTACCGCTTGGGACGTTTCGGCGCCAGGCATCTACGAGCTGGCATGTCGCGCCACTGACGTGGATGGCAATGTTCAACCGGTCGATCCGCAGCAGCGATGGAACCGGCAAGGGATGGGAATCAATGGCGTGCAACGCCTGCGGGTGACGGTGCAGGCAGGGATAGGAAGCTCAGGCGATAGTGCGCCATCGGTTCCCCGCGCCGCGCTTGTCGGAAGCAAGGTTCCGCCGGCGAGGTGAAAAGGATCGGCTGAATGACGGCGGACAAGCTGGCGTCGGTCTTGCCAGACTCCAACTTCATGACCACTGACGCGCCGTCCAACGTGCACGACGACCTTTACGAAATCGCCATCATTGGCGGTGGTCCGGCCGGGCTGTCGGCGGCCATCTGGGCCGGACGCTACCGACGGCGCGTCGTGCTCATCGATAGCGGCGATCCGCGCAATTGGGAAACGCGCGGCGTCAACGGCTTTCTGGGTGCGCCGGGCGTGCGGCCAGCTCAGCTCCGCGAGGCCGGCCGGGATGAGGCGCGACAGTACGACGTCTCGCTCATCGACTCGCGCGTGCTGAGAGCGGAGCAGTGCGAGGTGCCGACGGCGTCGGGGGAGAGTGAGCACGACGATCGGTTTTCGTTGCATCTGGCCGGCGGCGTCACGCTGTTCGCACGCCGCGTGCTGCTGGCCATCGGCCTGCATGATGTCTGGCCCGACATCCCCGGTCTCGAGCAGGCGTACGGCGTCGATGTACAGGTATGTCCTGACTGCGATGGTTACGAGGCGCGCGGCAAACGCATCGTGGTGATCGGCAGCGGGCGGCGCGCGTTGAGCATGGCGCTCGCGCTGACCACGTGGAGCGACGACGTCACCATTGCAACAAATGGCCGACCCGCAGAGCTCGAACAGGAAGGCTATGAAGCAAAGCTCGAGGCGAATGCCATCGGTGTGCGCACGGAGCCGGTGCGTCGTGTCTGCTGCGAAGGGCGCCGAGTGACCGGCATCGAGCTCGACACGGGTGAGACGTTGCCGACCGACAAGGTGTTCTTTTCGATCGCGCAGCGCCCCGCCGACGATATCGGTATGCAACTGGGTTGCGATTGCGATCAAGGCGGGCATATCGTGGTCAACGATCACTTCAACACGAGCGTGCGTGGCGTCTACGCGGCCGGAGACATCACACCCGGGCCGCAGATCGCCATCCGTGCCGCCGCCGCCGGCGCCGTGGCGGCAATGGAGATGCACCGTTCTCTGCTGCCAAATGAGCAATCGCTGCGGGATGTGTGAGCGGCGTGGCGACTGTGGTGTGCGAAGTTGGTCTTGCCGTCCTTGCCGCACTAATTTGAAGTAATGGAGTTTGCGTTTTGCTCGTTGGTGCTGCACTGTCGTCGGCGTGACCTACTACTACATCAATCTGATGTGGGCGATCGTGCTCTTCGGCGTGTTGCTCTGGACGACGGCCTGCGTGGTGCTGAACGCGGCTTTCCGCCGCGGTATGGAAATCATGGGCATGTCGCTGAGCTACGGCGTGCTGATATGGATGCTGTTCGAGATTCCGTGG
>JAYUWD010000346.1:0-4017 GCA_043753735.1 Gemmatimonadaceae bacterium | reverse complement strand
ACGAACTGGCGCTGGCTTGCGCGTCGCATGGTGGTGAGCCGGAGCATGTTGCGCTTGCCGCCGGGATGTTGGCCGCCGTCGGCCTCGAAGAAGGAGATCTCGCCTGTGGCCCGCACGAGCCGTTGTCGGCACGCGGTGCCCGGTTGCTGCGTGAGTCTGGCCAGCGTCTCACCCGCCTGCACAACAACTGCTCGGGGAAGCACGCGGCGATGCTTGCGCGGGCCGTGCTGCAGTCGTGGCCGACACGTGGCTATGAGCGTGCCGATCACCCCGTGCAGATCGCGGCGCGCGAGACGGTCTCCGCGTGGGGACGCATTGCCGTCAATGATATAGATCTCGCCGTGGATGGATGTGGCGTGACCGTCTTCGCGTTGCCGCTCGCAAACATGGCACTTTCATTCGCCAGGCTGGCGAGCGCTGCGCACAGGGGAGACGAGGTGCCTGCACGCATCGTCGCGGCCATGACCGGAAGCCCATTCCTCGTCGGTGGCAGTGATCGCTTTGATACGCTGCTGATGGACGCGTTCGAAGGACGGGTGCTCTGCAAAATCGGGGCGGAAGGCGTTCACACACTGGCCGTCATCGAGCAGGGACTCGGCATCGCCCTTAAAGTCGAAGACGGCACGCAACGCGCGCAGTACCATGCCGTGCTGGCCGTGCTGGAAACACTTGGTGTGACGCCACGCGAATGGCCAGAAGCGATGCGCGACTTCGCGGCCACCACGGTGCGGAACACGCGCGGTGAGACTGTGGGCGAAATTCGTGTTGGCGGTGGCGACGTCGGTCACGCATCGTGATTCGTGCTGGCGCCGCTCGGGACAGTGGCGACCATACCCCGATGAGCGCGCCGTCCCCGGCGGTATCGCAATCGTTTGATGACGGCGCCAACGATCCGGTGATGCACCAGACGACCATGCCGGTCACATTGCATGCACTCGATGCGGAGACCGCACGGCTGGTGCGTCTTGCCGCACTGCTCGCCGGCGGGTCGGAAGCGCAAATGCGGGCGGTACTTGCCGATGCGCATGCGCACGTCAATCCGGTGTGGGTCGAAGAGGTGATTCTGCAAACGTATCTGTTCGCCGGATTTCCTCGGGCCCTGAACGGTGCACGCGAGTGGCGTCGAATCTCGGGGCGACGCGCGCCGATCAACGACGAAAGTCTGCAACTCGATACCTCGCAGGCGATTGCGCGGGGCGAGGCAACCTGTGCGACGGTGTACGGCGAGTTTTACGAGCGGCTACGTGTCAACATTCGCGGTCTGCATCCGGCGCTCGACACGTGGATGATCATCGATGGCTACGGCAAAGTGTTGGGGCGGCCGCACCTTGATCTTGCACGACGTGAGTTGTGCGTGGTCGCAGCCTGCTCGATCGCACGTCAGGATCGACAGCTGCATTCGCACCTGCACGGCGCGGTGAACGCAGGTGCTGCTCCCACAACGGTCACCGAAACGCTCAACTGCATCGCAGACTTGATCGACCCTGAGGATTTTCGCCGCTACCTCGGCCTTTGGGCTCGCGTTCAAGGGAAGTAGTCGATCACCAACGAAGTTTCTCGCGGCCGTTGCCGCCTACCAGAAAGCGCAGAGTCTCATGTTTGTAGATCGTGTGATCGTACGAGTGGAAGCAGGAACGGGCGGCTCCGGCCAGACATCCTTTCGACGCGAAAAGTTTTACCCCATGGGTGGACCTGATGGCGGCGACGGCGGGCGTGGCGGAGACGTCATTGTGCGTGCCGACCGCAATCTCACCACGCTCCTCGATTTCACCTATCGCGATGCGTGGCGCGCGGAGCGCGGCGACCACGGCGGCGGCTCCAATCGCACTGGACGCTCGGGCGAAGATATCATCCTCCCCGTTCCACCAGGCACGATCATTCGAGACGCGAAGACGCAGGAAATCATCTGTGAAATTCTCGATGAGACGGATTCGTACACCGTCGCCAAGGGCGGTCGTGGCGGCAAAGGCAATGCATTCTTCGTCACCCCGACTCACCAGTCGCCGCGGGAGTGGCAACCCGGGGAAGAAGGCGAGGCGCGCGACCTTGAGCTTGAACTCAAGCTCATCGCCGATATCGGACTCGTGGGGCAACCCAACGCTGGGAAAAGCACACTCCTTTCGGTCATTTCCGCCGCGCGCCCAAAAATCGCCAATTATCCGTTCACCACGCTCTCGCCAAATCTGGGTGTCGTTCCACTCAGCGATCACCGATCGTTCGTCGTTGCCGACATCCCCGGCATCATCGAAGGCGCACACGAGGGCAAAGGACTCGGCCTTCAGTTCCTGCGCCACATCGAACGCACACGCATTCTCGCCTTCATGATTCCAATCGAATCGGAAGACTGGCAAAAGGAACTCGATCAGTTGCGACACGAAATCGCTGAACACTCCAAAGAACTCGCCGCCAAACCGTACTGCGTCGTCTTCACGAAACTCGATCTGCTGGGCGAACATTACATTCCCGACATCGAAGCACCGGACGCGTTCGGGAAGTACTCCATCAGCGCGCCAGGGCGAATGGGCCTCGATGTCCTCCTCGACGCATGGTGGACTGAACTGCTGAAACTTCGCGCCATCGAAGCCAAGCCAAGGCAGGATGCGCAACTCCTCCCCTGATCAAGAGGAGGTGCGCGCACTCGTGGCGTTGAGCACTCTGCCCGGCGTTGGCGATATCGGCATCGCTCGACGACTGGCCACGAGCAAATCAGCGCAACGCGCGCTCGGTGCAGAAAGCGCCGAACGAAGCGCACGCGCATATCACGACGCCGACCAGATTTTTGTCGCATTGCAACAGTGCGGCGCGCGAGTGATCGTGCGTACCGAAAAAGAGTTTCCAGCGCGACTTCTCGACCTCGACGATCCGCCGGCCGTTCTCTACGCCCGCGGACAGTTGCTTGCCGTGACGCCGCCTGCGGTCGCGATCGTTGGCACGCGACAAGCCAGCAGCTACGGTCTGCGCGTCGCGCGCGCAATTGCGACGGCCTGCGCACGGGCTGGTGCGACGGTCATCAGCGGACTCGCCCGCGGCATCGATGGCGCGGCGCACGAAGCAGCGCTCGATGCCGGCGGGCGCACGGTTGCGGTGCTTGGCACAGGCGTCGACGTGCACTATCCGCGGGCACACCGCGCACTGCAGGAAGTGATTGCCCGCGACGGCCTGTTGTTGTCCGAACTCCCCCCCGGCGCAACCGGACACGCGGGTACGTTCCCACGCCGCAATCGCATCATTGCAGCACTGGCCGACGTGACTGTCGTGGTCGAAGCCGGACGCGCGAGCGGCGCGCTCATCACCTCCGACTGCGCTCTCGACCTCGGACGAATGGTTGCGGCAGTTCCCAATGCGATCGATCTCACTGGAGCGTTCGGCAGCAATGCCCTGCTCAAACGCGGGGCCGAACCGGTCCTCGAGCCCGACGACGTGCTGGCGCTGCTTGACCTCCGTGCGACACCCACGAGCATGCCACTGCTCGACGCCAACGCCGCCTCCTGCTGGAGCGCAATCCTGGGCGGGGCCGACACGGTCGAAGCAATTGCCCTTGCCGCAAAGCTGTCGCTGCGTACCGTCGCTGCCACGATCAGCATCCTCGAACTTGAAGGGCTGCTCACCGTCGATGTGACAGGCGCCGTGCGTTCGTCGATTGGCCGTCAGGCTCGCTGACTTGACCGCGAAAGCACACACGGGCACCACCACGGACTCGTCGGCCGACACGAGCTACGAGCACCTGTACGTGCACGTTCCGTTCTGCGCGCGGCGGTGCAGCTACTGCGATTTCTCGATTGCCATTCGACGCAACGTGCCAGTTGCCGAATACGTGAACGCCGTTGCGACCGAGCTCGCCCATCGCAACGCATCAGCCGAATGCGCACCACTCTCGACGCTCTACTTCGGCGGTGGAACTCCGTCACGACTCGGCGCTGACGGCGTTGCAGCGCTTCTGCACGCCGTGCGTGAACAGGTCTCGCTCGCACCTGACGCCGAAGTCACGTTGGAAGCGAATCCTGAGGATGTCACCGC
>JAYUWD010000345.1:0-4026 GCA_043753735.1 Gemmatimonadaceae bacterium | reverse complement strand
CCGTCTCCAATCTCGGCCTTTCATCAATGGACCACAAAGCAGAATCCTCGAAGTTTCTGCATTTCTTCTTTGCTCCACGTGCAAGCGACTGCTTATATCCTGAGGCATCCGGTTTGATTCCCCAACTGAAAGTAGCGTTCAAGAATCAGGGCACATATGCGGAGCTGCCGCGCCCGTCGGAGAACATTTCGGCTGGCTAAGTCGCGGGTCGCCCAGTATGGCCAATACGCGACGGAGGAGAGCAGGCGGCTGTCAAAAATTCATGCAACAGGTCCATGTTCTGCCGCGTAAGAGTAGGCATGAGTCAGGATCTGGATAGTGATTGGTCTCCATCAAATTTCACCAATGTTCGCCCGAATGAGTACGCGCTTCTCCCACCGGACTATAAGCGGGCAGCATCATCGTGCCGGCGACAGAGCGTGCATCAGAGCATTTGCTGTGACCCGCGTTCGACACAGGGTGTGGCGCTCACAGTAAACACGAAAACCCAATGCGGCGGCATTGGAGAGCGTTCGGAGCGGGGCCGAGACCGTGGGCTCTCCTAACCCGGAAACTGCGGCTCCCAGATTGCGTCCGTTCACTCGACCGGGACGACGTTGCCATTCGGCGCGCTCAAGACTAGTTGAGCGGGGCGATCACCTGTCGAGAACATTGAGTAGAACTTTCTTATAAAGCGTTCAGGTCATCCGCGCTAAGCTCGTGCTGCTTTGGAGCATCCAGGACGAGCAGCTTTGGATGATTTCCGTTTAGTATGGCTGAGGTTCCAATCACAGCCACGTGGAATGCAAGAACAATTCACGTTCTTGTACTTCCGCTGTGCGACGATTGCGCCGCAAATCGCTCGCTGTATGTCGAGAGGCGAAGTTCCTCATCATCGGAGTGGCGGCTATGCGTTGGCGTCCCGGCCGGGTCTCGCTCCGACAAAAGCAATGTAGGTATCCTATCGCCCGACTGCGTTCGACCCGAGGTCGACCACCACGACGTTTCTTCCCGGCAGCAGTGTCGCCTCACGAATGGGTAACTTTCCCGCGCCGCTTATCACACTGATCTGTGTCCGTCCGACCGGCTGGCTCACAAGGAGCGCTCGACCGGAAGCATCCATTTTCACCATGCTACGCCGGCCGTTCGAATCGATCACTTCAACATTGACGCGCGCCCCGGCGCTGCTGTCCGGATGTATCACGCGCAATTCGAGGTAGGCGAGTGTCGCTGCTCCGGGTGCATCATCTCTTGCTACAGCGCTGCGATTCCCAAGTTGCAAATCGAGGAATCGCATCGGCTCGGTCTCGTAGAGTCGCGTGAATTTTGCGGCAATACCAGTCGCGCCCTCGGCCTGAATCACCAGTCCCTGCCTCGGCACATTGCACAACTTGTACAGGCCGTCTGCGCCGACCAGCACACCGCGCATCTGGTCGACCCACGAGAGTTGATCATCGTGCTTACGTGATGCAATCACTTTGACGGATGCAGGCCAAGTCACGTGTGCGACGCCAGCGGTCGGGTGAGCGAGCGAATCGCGCAGTGTGCCGAAGACGACGGCCGCTCGATTGCGAACCGCCTCAGGGCCACATGCGGAGCGCAACACCTCTTCGGGCGACGGCGCCCATATGGAGTCAACGTTTGCACCGGTGTGCACCGTGACGTCGCGCTGTAGTGGCCCGAGCCCGAGCGCGGTGAGCATCGGATAGCGCACGCTGACGGAGTATCGCCCGTCGATCAGCGACGGGAACTGCACGTGCCCTGCTGTGTCGATGTCGGCGGCGAGTCCAGTGCCATCAAGCGAAACGGACGCGACTCCATACGGAACGGCGGTGGGTGCGGAAGCAATTACGATTTCAAGCGACGGTAGAGCGGCGGTGTACAGCACGTCTCCATGACGACGTGCGGACACAACCACGCCGCCAGCTACCTCGATCGCGGCGACCACGCGCGATGTCGGTGCAAGCGTGACGCGCCGTGCGCCGCCATCGGAAATGCGATCGCGTTTCTCGAGCCTCGGCATGCGCAGCCGCCAATTCGACACAATCAGCGCGCCATCACTGAGCGTGGCGAACTCGACGAATCCGCCGCTCTGCGTCTCGGACGCGGGTGATGGCAACCCGTCGTACAGAAACGTCAGTTGGCGAAGGCGCCATGATCGCCGATCCAGCCAGAACGTTCCGCGAATGTCCACACGGCCGCTTCGACTCGCGTTCGGTTCGAAGCTCAATCCCACCTCCCCTGTATGGTCGCCAGTGCCATCGCGAACGGCGAAGCAATGCGTGGCCGCAAACGTGTCGTACAGCAATGCGGAAGCGTCCGGTGCGTAGAACAAAACGCCACTGGTGTCGTCCTGCACATATCCGCGCGCGGCCAGCGAGTCCGGCGCGAGACTCGCATACGCGTGAAACGATTGCACACGCTCCGAAAGAACACGCTGTCGGCGAACGACTCGTCCTGATGAATCCAGTGTGCGCGACAAATTCATGCGCGTGATGTCGAGCGCGCCACGCTCATCGGCGAGCAGTGATAGCAGCAACGACTTCCGCGCTTCCTCCCATACTCGAACAACCATAGATCCGGAGTCGGACGAGATCCGGCAGCTTCGCTGTACACTGATGCGCTGACTTGCCAAGATGGCGGGCCGAGCGATCCAGTAGAGTCGCGATTCCGCGGTTGGAGGAATTGTGTCGACTAACACTTCGCCGGCGTCAAACGACTGAAAACCGATTCTCAGTATGCGCAGCCGGTACCTACCAACCTGAAGCTGTCGGAAGGCAAAGGTGCCATTGAGCGCCGAAGTCGTGCTCGCGATACTCTCGCCGCGGGCAGAGTGAGCTTGGATGATCGCACCGGCGATAGGCGACGAGTCCGCGGCGCTCAGGAGACGGCCGCTAAATGTCTGCGCTGCGAGCGGCGACTGCACAGCAGCGATTCCCACCACCAAACAGGCTGAATAGAGTCGCCGCTTCGACACCGTGTTTCGGAGACGCGTGTCTTGAGTCCGACTAGTGATTTCCATCAAACGGTAGTTTGCCCTTTTCTAGCGAAGACACGACGCGTTCAAGCTCGATTGAATCCGGCGCCGCGGAAAGTCTCCACCCATTTACGAAGACCGTCGGTGTGCCCCGTACGCCGAAGGAGTGACCCAATTGGGTACCCTCTGCGATACTCGGGAACTCGGCGATTGGACGTGACAGGCACTGCTTAAAGGACGTCGTGTCTACAACGCCGGCGTTTAGGGCAAGTGCGCTCCAAGGTAATAGTCCGATCGAGTCTTGTTTCGCGAAAACAGTTCTCACCATCTCTTCAAATCGTCCGCGTTTGCCCGCACACTCCGCAGCGATTGCTGCAGGGCGTGCGAACCGGTGCGTCGGGATCGGGTAGTGCACAAAGCCAACGCTTACAGATTCAGGGTGCCCGCTGGCAACCTGCCGAAGCGTCTCGTGGAACCGCGCACAGAAGGGGCATTCAAGATCGTTAAAGACAAGCACCCGAACTGCGGCCCGACGGTTACCTGACACGTGGGTCACGGCAAATACTGATTCAGCTCTCGCCTCATAGGTTGGCCGCGCATCGGTCGTTTGCGACGACCCGGCGGCGGGGGAGCTACCAAATTCGCGGTGCACAAGTACGGCGCCGAGGGACAGCGCGGCAAGCAACAATCCGACATCGACAAAACGTCCGAATGATACGCGTGCATCGCCCGCCGGCTGTCCTTCGGTCATTTTCGTGTTCTCCTACATGCTGCCGCAGAGCGCTTGGTACAGAACACAGCCACTCGTTCCACCATCGTAGACGCAGCCGACGGCATGGCAGTTTGGAACCGAGTTGCATGAGTCTTCGGCCTGCCCACAATCACTGACGCACGTTCCACCAGAGCAGATCATACTCGCCGCTGCTGCTGGTCGAGGGGTGCTGAGCAGTGCCGCTGAAAGCAGTGCACAAATGCCGATCGCGATACGACGTGTTGTAGTCATTTGCTACACTCCAGTGTGCGCGCATTGAACTGACGAATTGACTCGGAATAGCGGAATGCGTACAAGT
>JAYUWD010000344.1:0-4047 GCA_043753735.1 Gemmatimonadaceae bacterium | reverse complement strand
GGCCGCATCGCGTGCTTAAACGACTGACTGGCGATTCGATTGTGCCGTGGGTGAGCGCCGGCGCACGGCTCTGGGAGTAGCATCGACGTCAGCGCACGGTGCATGTGTGCCGTGGCCGTCTAACCTTGCGTTGCTGCTGACAGCGCCGTCCGGATTATCATCGGGAAAGCGCGTGCTGTCGATGATGCAGACCCGATCGCCCGTTGAGGTACCGGCCCCTACATCAATACGCTGCGCGACGACGCCGAGGGCATTGTTGACGCGAAAGGGCAACCACTCACCGGCCGTGCAGGAGAAGGCGAACAGATATATCCGTGAGGCGGCGGCCTCGCTATGCTTGCTCATTGCAATCGAGGAATCGCAGGGTGCCGAAGGGTACCTTTCGACGTCCGATATCATGGTCGTCATTCCCTCTTCGGCACGTCACCCATGCCCCAATTCTCCCGCGCGCTCTGCACCGTCGCTGCGATCACGTTCAGCAGCCTCGCCAGCGCGCCAGCTGTGCACGCCCAGCGCACGACGCTCCCCGACGTGAAAATTCGGTGGGACCGTATGTGCCAGATTCGCAAGGAGAAGTTCGATCACATCCTGCCGGAAGCGATGCGGGAGAATGGGATCGACATGTGGATCGTGGCCCAGAAGGAGGGGCACGACGATCCGCTCGCGCCGCTGCTGGGCCCCGGATACACAGGCACGGTAGGCTACTTCATTTTCACCGACCGCGGCGGTGATCGTATCGAACGGGCCGCGATCGGCATCGTGGATCACCATCGCGCTTTGTGCGGCGCCTACGACATTGCCGATGGCGAGACGGATCTGCAAAAGTTCGTGTCGACCAGAAATCCCAAGCGTATTGGCATCAACATCTCCGCCGAGATGGGACTGGCGGATGGACTCACGCATACCATCCACGAACAGCTCTTGAAGACGCTTGGCGCAACGTATGCGCCGCGTCTGGTCAGCGCGGAAAAGATGGTGTCCGACTTCTCGTCACGGCGCACGGCCTCCGAGATCGTTGCATTCGGCGAGGCTGGTGAGATGGGGCGACAAATCGCCGAGCGTGCCCTATCGAACGAGGTGATCACGCCCGCGGTGACTACGCTGGCCGACGTGGCGTGGTGGATCGAGCAACAACAGTACGAACGCCACCTCGGCAGCTCGTTCAACGTGCCTTCGGTTTACATCACCGGTCCGAACGGCATCGAGGCCACAAGCAACGATCGCATCATTCAGCGCGGCGACTTGATCATGCTCGATTTTGGTGTCGGCTACCTCAGCATGTGGACCGACCAAAAGCGAATTGCGTATGTGCTCAAGCCCGGCGAGACGAAGTTGCCCGACAGCTACCAGCGTGCGTTCGACAATGCTGTGCGTGTGCGCGACGTGATCCATCGCACCGCGCGGCCCGGCAAGACGGCGCAGCAGATGATGGACGGCATCAACGCGGCCATCGTGCAAGCGGGCATGCTGCAAATGCGTGGTTTCAACCAACCGCGCGCCGACGACAGCGTCGAGTTCATCATCGGCTGTCATTCGGTGGGAGACTGGGGCCACGGCATCGGCCCGTCGATGGCGTTGTTTAATCCCGGTCGACTCGCATACGAAATGCGCCCGTCAAATCTCTTCTCGATCGAGCTTTTCGCGTACACGCCAATCCCCGAATGGGGGGGCAAGAAGCTGCGCATTCCGCTGGAGGACGACGCCACCGTCACGAACCGCGGTGTGGAGTGGGTCTATCCGGTGAATCCGCGCATCATTTTGGTGAAATAATACGGCGGAGGCGCGGCGCAAAACACGCGCCGCGCCTCCGCGTGCTACTTGATGACGACGATGCTGCGAATGCGCGGCACTGTTTTCAATCGCTGGGGTGGCGCGGAGTCCGCCGGTGCCTGCTGAATACGGCGCACCACGTCCATGCCTTTGGTGACTCGGCCGAAGGCGGCGAATCCCTGGCCGTCGGGATTGCGCTTGCCGCCGAAGTCGAGCTCCGGCTGATCATTGATGCAGATGAAAAACTCGCTCGACGCCGTGCCTGGCGCACCGCGCGCCATGCTGATCGTGCCATCGAGATGTTTGATGCCGGTCTTGTCGTTGGTTTCGTGCGCAATAACGGGCAATCGTTTGGACGAATCGGCATCCAACCCGCCCTGAATCACTTCGATTTTGACGGGACTGGTGGGTTGGTTGCGCATGGTGACCACGCGATAAAACGCGCCGCCATTGTAGCGTTTGTCGGCGACGTACCGCAGAAAATTGGCCGCAGTACGCGGCGCCTTGGCGGTGTACACGTCGACCAGAATCTCCCCGGCATCGGTGTCGATGCGCACATGGGTGGTCTTGCGGGTGCCTTGCGCGAGCGCGGTTGCACCCGCCATCGGGTTCGCGATCGTGACGAGGGAGGACAGCGCCACGATGCTCGCCAAAGACCACTTTCTCGCTGCGCGGTAGCGGATCATTTGTCGAACCAGAGCGGCTTGTCGAGCGTGATACCGGTGGGCGTATTGGGATTGGAGTTGATCTCCTCGTTGCGATAAAGAACACGTCGCATGAGGTTGGTCGAGAGCGCCCCGGCCGGCACGGCCATGGCGGGATACTCCTGCCCTGCGGGACCGCTCCGACGCCACTGCACCCACGCATCCGCGGGACGCATGAAGAGATCAAGCCACTGTTGCCGATTCAATTCACGGCGGAAGTTGGAGCCGTTGAGCGCAGGCAGCGCGTTCACATAGCTTTCAACCGCCGACGTAGCCACGCCAACGGCACTCATCGACTCCCGAACGCCAGCGCGATAACGCGCGTCTGACGCGCCCACGCCACCCGTCCAGAAGCCACGCCCAATCGCCTCCGCTTCCAGCAGCATCTGCTCGGAATACGAGAACGAAACTTCAGGCAGATTGGCCTTCAGCAAATTCAGGTTGACGAGCGACGAGGTGGCCGGATTGTACTCCTGCACCGGATCGAGCGAAACGAAGTTGCCGACGCCAGCACTCGGCCCCGGTTGAAAGTAGAGCGACAAACGCGGGTCGCTGAGCGGCACCATCTCGTTGAACATGACATTCGATGCATACCAGTCCGACTGTACGCCGCCGCGAAAGATCGCCGTGAACGAGAAGCGCGGATTCTGCCGGCCCGGCGTGTCGAAGTACGGGAACTTCATCTCATCGCCGCGCGATGCAATCATGGGCTGAGCAGTCATCGCGCCGATCGCCGCAGACTTTGCGGGGTCTGCGTCGACCATCGTCATCAGAATGCGGAACTTCAGCGAGTTGGCGAAGCGCCGCCACTTGGTCATGTCGCCGCTGTAGTACAGGTCGTTCGGCGCTCCGATGCGCTTGGAGTTCGCATCGATGGAGGCCATGGCCTCATCGAGCAGCTTGATGCACCCGTTCAGCACAGCTTCCTGCGAGTCGAACTTGGGAAAATCGACGGTGCCGCCGGCCGCTTCGGAGAACGGGATGTCCCCCCACAGGTACGAGGCCTGTGAGTACACGAACGCGGTGTAAATCTTGAGCTGCGCGATCGAGTTGTTGGGCTTGGGCGTGGCCGCCTCCGCATCCTTGGTAGCCAGCACAAGGTTCTTGAGCACGTCGGTGTAGATGCTCCCCCAGGCACTGCGGATACGCGTCTGGTCGTAGCGAGCCTGCTCCAGTCCCCAGCGTCCGCCAGAAGACCACATCTGACTCATGAGCGCAATCGGCCATGTGAGTTCGCCCACCCGCAGGAGCGAGAACTTGACCTCGGCCCCAGTGAAAAGCAGGGCAGGATCGGCCGTGGTGGAGCGGTTGGGATCGACGTTGAGCAATCCATCGGAGAAGCAGGAGGCGCCGGGCACGGCCAACAGCGCGACTGCGGCCACGCGCGCCACGCGGCGCACGAGGGTCTGTCTGAAGTTCGTCATATTGCGGGTTCCTGACATAGGGCGAGTGATCAGAACGTGAGACGCAGATTGGTACCGATGGAGCGCGTAGACGGAATGTTGTTGCGTTCGATGCCCTCGCCGATGAGTCCCGTACCGAGCACGTTGGACTCCGGATCGATGTGAGGCAC
>JAYUWD010000343.1:0-4053 GCA_043753735.1 Gemmatimonadaceae bacterium | reverse complement strand
ATCGCGTTCACACGTGGCGAGTATGACACGGCACTGCACCATGGATTTGCCGCGTTGCGTGATGTGGTGGCCCAACCGTCGCGCGATCGCCTCCTCGCGGACATCGCCGCAACGTTCCACGTGCTGGGCGTCCGAGCCGCGGCTCACGAGGTGTTTCTGGATCTGGCGGTAACCGCGCGCGAACCAAGCGTTCGCTGGGCCGCAATGACCAACCTGATGGAATTCGCCGCAGAGGAAAGAGATCGGCCTCAGTTTGAAGCATACCGCGCCCAACTCGAGGGGGCGCTGCTCCCACCGCGCCTTCGCGTGGAGTACGAACTGCACGTCGGCCGATGCTATGAGACATTCGGTGAGCCCGATGCAGCGCGTGAATGGCTGCAACGTGCCCTCGTCGGCGCCACCTCATATTCATTCAACGCGCTCGTATTTAAAGTGGAACAGCTACTCCACGCCGTACCGATGGCGCCGAAAGGGCAAATGCCGGTGCCCGCGCCCAACATCCCAATCGCGGTCGAGCAGATCGCCGCGAAGCTGAGAGCGATGCGCGAACTCTCAGTCTGGGGAAGCGAATAGCCGCGCGAATCACGCCGGAGCTGAATGCAGGTCATCACGCTTCTCCCTCCCAATCTTCTCGCGCACGTCGTCAAAGTGCTTGCCGACGCGCATTCCGTGCACCCGGCCGCAAATCCGGTCGAGCTGCATCGCATAATCTGCTCCCAGGATGCGGGCCTGCTGATCCTCGATCCTGCGCTGCGCGATGGAGAGTTTGCGGAGGCCATCGAAGCTACCGTCGCCCAATTTCAGACGCTTCCCGTTCTCGTGTACACCACCGTTTCGGCGAGGGCCATGGGACTCACGCTGCGCCTCGCCCAGGTGGGCGTTCGGCATCTGGTGTTGCATGGCATTGACGATGATCCTCGCCTGTTCCTCGAGGTCATCGAGCGCATTCCCGCCTATCCGTTCATCGGTGTGATGCTGGACGAGCTGGAAGGACCCTTGTCATCGCTCCCACCCAGGGTGACGCGCGCCATCGAGTTGCTCTTCCAGTCCCCATCACGCGCACGGACGAGTACCGATCTCGCGCAAATGGCAGGGATGACGCGGCGTGCCCTGTATCGGGTCATGGCTCCGGCCGGCCTGCAGCCGCGCAAACTCATCGATTGCGCACGCCTCCTGCGGGCGTACACGCTCCTGCGCGAGCCGGACAGCCGGTTGAAGGAAGCGAGTGCCAAGCTCGGCTTCGCCGATCCGCAGACGCTCAGCGATCTCATTCGCGAATGGACCGGGCAGACGACGCGAAGCATCCACCATGGCGTGCCGGCTGCGACGTTCGCACACCTGCTGGCAACGTACCTGCTCCGCGCCGATGACATTGCGCCCGCGCTCGCCGAACTTGCGGCCGAGGCCTGAGGGCTGCCTGCCGACAACTGCCGGTGACAGCGTCTGCCGTGCGGTGCGGCGAACGGCCCTCGCACTGAGGAGTCCATCCATTTCGTGACAGCCTATCCGGATGCGTAAAGGTATGGGGCGAGCGGACTGACGACGTCTCGGGCACCGCGTAACGGATTTCTCTTAACCGTCGCACAACGCGAGGGTTGTGCGGCGTATTGCGAATCACGAAGTGGCATGTGTAACGCGCATCACTGAATGAACATGTGTTGTGCCCTCGTGAATGTTGATAACGTCACAAAACGCAGGTGTTTCTGTCGCAAATACCCCCTTGCTACAATGTGCACGTGTATCGATTGTTCTAAACATTGATTGGCAGTCTCACGTGTCGAAACTGCGCGACGGAGAATACTGGTGTTTGATTCCATTGAGCGTGTGCGTCACCTGCCGTTCTTCACCGAGCTTGCTTCGCTCGAGGAGGATGATCCGTCGTGGCGCGCAGTGAGTACGGGTCTCGTGTTGCTTCGCCTCGTTGATGCGTGGATCGAGGACGGGGCTGCCGTGGTGGCCGCCGACGGGTGGGGTGTGCGCTCGGTGGAAGCATGCGTGGAGGAAGTTCCAACGCAGATGTCTGCGCGGTCAATTCTCGCGAGTGCGCTCGATGCGTTAAGGACGGCGCGGCCTGGCGACATGCACGCGGTAGCGCCGCGATTGCTGGCATACGCTCGCTTGCTTGATATTGATGCCAAGTGGGCCCTGGCTGCCGACGTGTACGAAACGGTGATCGCACATACGGATCCGGCGCACGACAGCGACGACGCGATTACTGCGCACCTCCGGTTGAGCTACTGTCGGCGACAGTTGGGCGAGTTCGATGCGGCAGAAGACATCGCGCTTCAGGCAGGGCGCATCGCCCAGTCTGCTGACGACCTGGTTGGCTCGCTGCAGGCGCGAATTGCGGAGGCGAAGGTGTCGATCGCGCGGGGCAACTATCCTCGCGCCGAGACGATGCTCGACGACACCATTCGGCGCGCGGACGTCGCGAGTCTGCCACAATTTCGCGCCACTGCCTTACAGGAGCGCGCTGATGTTGCGCACCTGAAGGGCGAGTACGAGTATGCGATCCGTATCGGGTACGAGGCGTTGGACAATTTGGGGGATGACCGACAGCGCGACCGAATGCTCGGCGACATCGCGGGTGCGTTCTACAAGCTGGGGGTGCGCAGCGCCGCGAGAGACGCGTACAGCCTCCTGTCGGTGACGGCGCAGGAGCAATACGTCCGCTGGACTTCGACCATCAATCTCATGGAGATCGCGGCGGCTGACGGTTCACTGCCGCTCTTTGAACGGCACCGTCGTCACTTGTCCTCTGCCGCGCTGCCGCCGCAGCTGCGAGCGCAGTTCCTTGTGCACGCGGGCGAAGGACTCTCACGCCTCGGTGACATCGAGGGGGCTCGGCGCAATCTTCTCGAGGCGGTGGCCTTTGCCGAAAAGTATGGCTTCAACCACCTCGTTTTTCATGCCGAGGCGCAGCTACAACTACTCGTCGACATTCCGCGTGCCTCTCCGGCGGAAACTCCAGTTCCGGAGACTCTTGCGATGATCGCAAGGGATCTTCGAAAGCGGCGACCTGGAGTTATCGCACTTCGGTGACACGAATACAGATCAACCGATGCCGCCATTCGTCACGATCGGTCCATCATTGCGCGGCGCTGTCGGGGAGGTGCCGCAAGCCGTCACAACCAGGGAGGCAATCGCGACAACAAGCAGGGAGATCTGGCGACGGGACATGAGGCACTCCGAAGTGGGATGAACAGGGCGTTGCGACTTCACTCCTGAAGGCTAGGGTCGCGGAGAGTTGGGTAAACCGGCATTTTGTGACAGGAAACCGGGTTTTCGTGCCAATTCCTTCCGCCCGCCACCTTGCACGTCGTCGCATTCCTTCCTCGAAACCTTCTCGCGCATCTCCGCATGGTCCTGGGAGATGCGCATTCACTCGGCGTCGCGACCGATCCCGCAGAATTGCATTCCCTGTTGCGGGGCGAGGCGGTGGACCTGATCATCGTCGATCCGGCGCAGAAGGATGCGCAGCATGCGGACGATGTCGAGTCGATCATCGCGAGTCATCCCACGCTGCCGGTCATCGTGTACACCACGCTGGCGCCGACGGCAATCCGGATGGTGGTACGGCTCGCCCGCCTGGGCGTGCAGCACGTGGTATTGAACCGGTTCGACGATGAACCTCGGCGCTTTCTCGAGCTGATCGAGCGAGTGCCGGCGCATCCGATGGCCGAGTTGATGTTGCAGGAACTGGCGACGCCATTACGGCAGCTGCCAGTTGTCGTGGCCCGCGCCATCGAGCAGTTGTTCCGTTCACCGGCGCGGGTGAAGAACAGCCAGGAGCTGGCACGGTTGGCGGGCATGGCGTCCCGATCGCTCTACCGGCACATGATGCCGGCCGGGCTCCAGCCGCGTCATCTCATCGTCTGCGCAAGACTGCTGCGCGCCTACACGTTGTTGCGCGCGCCAGACAGCCGGTTGAAGGAAATCAGCAGCAAGCTTGGCTACTCCGATCCGGACACGCTGAGCAAGTTGCTGCAGGAATGGACCGGACTCGCACCGAGGGAACTTCGGCGCGGCGTACCGCCGGAGTTGTTCGTGCGA
>JAYUWD010000342.1:0-4076 GCA_043753735.1 Gemmatimonadaceae bacterium | reverse complement strand
GCGCACGCCATGCGCCACTCGCTCCGATGCGCGCGCCGTCGTAGTGACGATAGCCAAGATCGTGAATGGTGGTGTCGTCACCGACAGGCGTCCGCGCCGCATTGCCGACCGACCCGTTCATGGCTGTCGTCATTGTGTGCTCACCGGAAAAGATCCTCGAGATGGCCGCGACGTCGCTCCATCTTGAGCACGCCAGCACCCTCGACAACGGCGGTGTCGCGCACCGCATCGTAAGCCTGACGCATCGCCGCGTCGTCGCCGCCCTCGGGCAACTGCACGAGCACTCGCTGTCGTTCGTGGTGCGCCGCGACGCCAAGTGCCACGAGTCGCAATGCAAACGCGCTCGCATCGCCATCTACTTCAAGCATCAGTGTCGCTGTCTGTTCCGTCAGCGCGCCGAGTCGTTCCGCACGCACCAAACGTCCATTGTCGATGAGCACGAAACCATCGCAAATGCGTTCGAGCTCGCCGAGCAGGTGCGAAGAAACCAGCACGGACATGCCGAAGTCGTTACCCGTGCGTTGGATGAGCGCCAGCATCTCCTCACGACCGGCCGGATCGAGACCGTTGGTCGGTTCGTCGAGAATGAGCAATCGGGGATCGTGCACGAGCGCCTGGGCCAGCTTCACTCGTTGCGCCATCCCGGTCGAATAACCGCCCATCGGTCGGTAGCGTTCTTCAAACAGTCCGACGTGACGCAGCACTTCGGCCGCACGTTCGCGCGATGCACCTTGAGGCAGACCGGAGCAGCGGGCGAGCCATGTGACAAACTCCGTCGCGCTCATATCGGGCGGCAGACAATCGTGCTCCGGCATGTATCCGACCAGGCTTCGGATCGCGGGGCGATCGCGCACGACATCGTGCCCAAACAACGTCGCCGAACCGCTCGATGGTTCGACAAGTCCCAGCAAGACCTTGACGAGAGTACTCTTGCCGGCGCCATTGGCGCCGACGAGACCTGTGATTCCCGGCGCGATGGACACCGTCAGCGCATCGAGCGCGACGATCTTGTTGTACCGCCGGGTAAGCGCTGCCGTCTCGATAATGGCGATGGCTACTCCGGCGACGCGGGAGTGAATGCGGGTTGGCTCGAACCGGCGGGCAGGGGCGCGGCGCCGATCAGCGCGGGGAGATTCACAGCTGCCTTCGCCGCGCGACGCTCCAGCGTTTCACGGTCACCCAGACTGCGAATAAGCGCGTCGGCCTCGCGGTTCTGGAGATACTTCCCCTTCTCCCACCCTTCCACGATTCCCTTGGGCGTGCCGTAGCAAAGCTCCGCAAACTGGGCGACGGTCAATCCAAGCGACTCCCGCAGCTGACGGATCGCCTTCGGCGCCATCAGTCCGTGTGTCGTGCGGATCTGCTCGACAGCGGCCTTTTCGGAGATGTCGCGCTGGTCGATCGTCCGATTCTCGTGCGTGCACTTCTCACAGCGAAAGAACTCGCGCGTGACTTCCGCGGCCATGCCGCTGATTCGCAGAGTGACTGTCTCGGTCTGCAGGGCGTACCGGCCGCCGCAGCCGCGATGAAGCGTTCCGTCGAGTGTTGCGAGACTCATGTGAAGCGATGGGGGGGAAGAAGAGGAAAACCGGGCGAGTTCCAGCTGTTCTTGCAGGCGTTCGCCGCGACGTGCCCGAACGGGGTTCTGAATCGTCGAACAGTCGCCACCAAGGACGCGCCTGCGCCACCCCCGCCGGTGGGGGTGGGCACCGCAGCCTTCGCATCGACCCCCGGTCATGTCCGACTCATTGCTCGTTCGTCAGCCGCTTTTTGGTACCTCAGGCGCCCTACTCGGCTACGATATCCGCTTTCGGGATGCGAAAGACGGACGGCACGCGTTCGCCGAAAGCTACCTGAGTGGCAGCTTCGATCTGGTGCGTGCGAAACTCCCGGCATTCGTCGCCTGCAGCCGCGAGCAGCTGTTGGACGATGCGTTCCAGGTAGTGGACGCGAAGACGGTCATCTTGGTGCTCCCCCGCGACCTCGTGGCGGATGACGAAGTGATCGCCGCGGTGAATCGCTATAACGAGAGGAACGGACAGATCGCATTGGGTGACATCACGCCCGAATCCGCGCCTGTCGAGGCGCTGGTGCAGTACGCATCGTGGGTGCGATTCGACATGCGGAGCGGCGATATTGTCGCGCTCGAGATTGCCCGTGCCCGTATCGAGGCGTTGAGCGCGGCCACGAAGTTGCCGCGTCTTGTCGCGGACCACGTAGTCGATCTGGCCGCGTACGAACAGGCGCTGGAGCTCGCGGTCGAAGCGTTTCAGGGCGAGTTCTTCAGCCGCCCGGAGCCGCTGCCAGCATCGGAATTTCCGCAGTCGACCATGTCGGCGATGCGTTTGATGGGATTGGCGCGTGATCCGAAAGTGAACGACCGCCAGCTGGAAGATGTGATCTCGTCCGACCCGGTACTGATGTTCCAGTTGCTTCGTCTTGTCAATTCAGCGGCGGTGGGCATGCGCGGTGTGAGTTCGATTGGGCAGGCGCTGCGGGTGATCGGTCGCAACTCGTTCCTGCGTTGGCTGGCGATCGCGGTAGCCGCGTCCCGCAAGTCGACGACGGGAGTGGATGCCGAGCTGGTTCGGCAGGCCGTTGAACGGGGACGGTTGATGGAGCAGTTGGCCGGGGGCTCACGCGAGCCGGGAACGCTCTTTCTGATCGGGCTTTTTTCGCTGCTGGACGCGGTGTTCCGCATGCCACTTTCGGACATCGTGGCCAAAGTTGCGCTCAGCGACGAGGCGACCGAAGCGCTGCTCGAACGGGAAGGCCTCTACGCCGACGCGCTGTCATTTGCCGAGTCGTATGAGATGGGGCTGTTCGAATATGCGACCGAGTTGGCGACCGGCATGGGGATCGATCCGGATAAAGTCGGCGAGTTCTACACGTCGGCAATTGCGTGGACCGGCGAGGCACTGGGCTCCGTGCTCGACGCGCAGGTCGCCGCCCCAGCCCCCGGTCGCGTAGCCGCGCGACGGTAGGCGTTGTCCCGGCGCCATCCTGACTGACGCGCCGAATGTGCGTCAGCCAGATTGTTGGGCGTGACCTTTCCCAGTGTTTTTCAGAGCGACGTCGTCGACGTGCTGACCGATCGCATCGAGCAACTGCGCGTTGATACACGGCCGCAGTGGGGTGTGATGAACGCCACCCAGATGCTCGCGCACTGCTGCGTTGCTTATGAAATGATTTTCGAGAACAAGCACCCGCGTCCGAATGCGCTGATGCGTTTTGTGCTCAGACTGGCCGTGAAGCAGGCGGTCGTCGGCGATGCGCCGTACAAGCACAATACGCGAACCGCCCCGGCATTCATCATTCGAGACGCGCGCGATTTCGAGACGGAACGGCAGCGGTTGGTGGTGTATCTCCGCCGAGTGCAGCTGTTGGGAGCGAAGCACTTTGAGGGGAAGGAATCGCTCTCGTTTGGCCCGCTCGCGGCGCTGGAGTGGAATGTGCTCTTTTACAAGCACCTCGATCATCATCTCACACAGTTTGGGGTGTAACGTGCGCGTCATGTACGGGAAGACGGGACGGGCGCGCACTGTTGCGTCGCTGCTGAGCGCCGCGTTCGCGACTGCACTTGTGAGCGCGTGCAGCGAGAAGCCGGCTTTGGCAGTGAACACACCAGCGGCAGCGGTCGACGCAACCCCTCGCGCGCCCGCTCCGGGCGACTCGTTGTGTCCACGCGACGGGCTCTGGAAAGAATGCGCACTGGTCGACCGCATCGTGCACGCGGGGCTGTTCTTCAAAGCCGCCAATGACACCATGGTTGTGAAGTATCTCCAGCCGAAAGGGATCAAGTATCAGGTGGGATTGTCAGCGTCGCTGATCGCGTTTTACTATCCCGACACGACGGCGCTGCTGAGTGACTGGAAGACGCTCGATACGTTGCGGCTCACGCCCGTCGGCGACTCGGTCGGCGCTTGGCCAACGCGGCCGGGCGACGTGATCCGGTCGTCCAATCTGGTTGCCGTCTTTTTCAGCAACGACCTGCTGCAGCGCGAGCGGATTCGCCTGGCGATCACGGCTGGCGCGCCGCAGCCGCCGAGTGCGCCGGCGCCGCAGCTGCTGCCGCC
>JAYUWD010000341.1:0-4080 GCA_043753735.1 Gemmatimonadaceae bacterium | reverse complement strand
GCAGCGCTTCCACTTCAGCGCGTGTCTTCGCGTCGGAACAGCTGTCGGCCAGCCAGCGTCGTCGCTGCGGCGAGGGCTGTTGCAGCGCCTCGTGAAAGAGCGCCTCGATCGAAGTCCAGCTGTCGCCCTTCTGTGGCTCGGTCACTCGCTGAGCTCCCGGTTCAGCCACGCCCGCGCCGCTGTCCAATCGCGCTTGACGGTGGCCGGTGAGAGCTCAAGCGTTGCGGCGGTCTCCTCGACGCTCAAGCCTACAAAAAAGCGGCATTCGACCACGCGGCTCTGCCGCGGGTTAAGCGCCGCCAAACGCTCGAGTGCCTCGTCGAGGGCGTGCAACTCGTCTGCGCGGCGATCGACCGCCGCCATGGCGGCATCGGCGGCCCCCAGCGTGACGGCCACGTCGCCGCCCCCGCGCTTGTGCGCACGCCGCTGTTCTGCGTAGTCAATCAACACCCGCCGCATGGTGCGGGCGGCCATGGCCAGCAGATGCTGCCGATCACGCCACTGTATGCGATCGAGGCCCTCCAGACGCAGATACGCCTCGGCCACCAGTCCATCGGTTTCCAGCGTGTGCCCCTCCCCTTCGCCGGCCAGCTGTCGGCTCGCGATTGCTCGCAGGCGATCGTGCAACAAGCCGAGTACTTGGTGTAACGCCGAGGCGTCACCAGTACCGGCGTGTTGCAGCAACCTGGTGATGTCGCCTTGCTCAGAGGGGTGCTCGGTGTGCATGACGCTGATATTGGGTCGCGAGAGTAGGCGTATACGAAATTGTCGCCCGCGGGGCACCGGACGGCCAGCATCCGGTGCCTCGCATGATCGTAAGGCGGGGAACTGGTCCGCGGGGGCTCACGGCGCCTGGTCAGGAATTTGGGCGTGCGCCGCTACCGACTGTGCTTGAACATCAGATCGACCAACTCGTCGTACATCGCTTCCGCGCCTGCTCCGCTCTCGCGCATGGCCGTGCTGGCGCAATGCTTGAGATGATTGCGCATCAACTCGCGTGACACGCTGCGGAGTGCTTCCTGCACCGACGAGATCTGCGTCATGATGTCGGCACAGTACCGATCCTCCTCCACCATCTTCTGCAATCCACGCACCTGCCCTTCGATGCGACGCAGCCGCTTGACATTGCGCTCCTTCACGGCCGGGTCGACAGCGACGGCTTTGCGCCCCTCGCCGTCCGCGCTCGCACCGCAGCCGCATGTGCCTGCGTCAGTGGAGTCAGATGGTGCTTCGTCCTGTTCCATGTTCATCGCCTGTAGATTATTCAGCATAATGTGTGTGTTGAGACGTGCAGGTGAATGAGCGCGAGCGACCCCACGCGATCAGGCATGCGCGCGAAAGCGGCGCAGTCGCAAACTGTTGGTCACCACGCTCACCGAACTGAAGGCCATCGCCGCACTCGCGAGAATGGGGCTGAGCAGGAGGCCGGTGACCGGAAAGAGCGCGCCGGCTGCAATCGGAATTCCGATCACATTGTAGGCGAACGCCCAGAAAAGATTCTGCTTCATTGTGCGCATGGTCGCGCGTGACAGGCGGATCGCATCTGCCACTCCGGTGAGATCGCCACGCATCAGGGCAATATCGGCGGCTTCGACCGCGACGTCGGTGCCGGTGCCCATCGCGATGCCGACATCCGCCTTGGCAAGTGCTGGCGAATCGTTCACGCCATCGCCCACCATCGCGACCACCCGACCTTCAACTTGCAACCGCTCGACTTCTGCGACCTTGCCGTCAGGCAGCACACCGGAAACCACCCGCGAGATTCCAGCCTGCGTTGCGACCGCTTGAGCCGTGCGTTCGTTATCGCCCGTCAGCATGATCACGTCGAGCCCCATGGCCAGGAGCTGCGCGACCGCCGCGCGAGAGCTCGACCTGATCGGATCGGCCACGCCAATCACTCCGGCGAGCACGCCATCTATTGCGACGTACATCGGCGTTCGGGCTTCGCCGGCAATACGCTCCGCGTCGGCGGTCACCGACGAGACGTCCACCGACCAGGCATTCATATGCGCCGGGTTGCCGACCGCGACACCACGCCCATCAACCACTCCATGCACGCCACGACCAGTGACACTCTCGAATGTGTCGACCGTCGCGAGCGGTATTTCCTTGTCATGAGCATATCGCACGATCGCGTCGGCGAGCGGATGTTCACTTGAACGCTCGATTGATGCGACGAGTCTGAGCAGTTCACGCGCGTCAACCGGTGCATTGAGCGCCAAGACCACATCCGTCACCGACGGCCGCCCTTCGGTCACCGTTCCTGTTTTGTCGAGCACAACGGTCGTGATTTCTCCAGCGCGTTGCAGCGCCTCACCGCCCTTGATCAACACGCCAAGTTCGGCCCCTTTCCCCGTGGCGACCATGACTGCCGTGGGTACAGCGAGTCCCATGGCGCATGGACATGCGATGATGAGTACGGCCACCGCAGCCGCGAACGCTCGAACGGTCGCCGCTCCGCCCGTCGCTCCGTGGGAAGACAGCGCGACGAACCAGACGCCAAAGGTGACTACCGCGAGGGCGATCACCACGGGCACAAAGACCGCGCTGATCTGATCGGCGAGTCGTTGAATAGGAGCGCGCGACCCCTGCGCGTCGCGCATCAGCTTCACGATCTGCGCGAGCACGCTGTCGCTGCCCAGGGTGGTGGCGCGATATCGGACAGCGCCCGTGCGGTTGATGGTACCGCCAATGACGCGATCTCCGGGCTTCTTGGACACCGGGAGCGATTCGCCCGTGAGCATGCTTTCGTCGATGGCACTCTCGCCGAAGGTCACTTCGCCATCCACCGGCACCCGCTCGCCAGGGCGCACAAGTACGACGTCACCGCTCCGCACATCTTCGATTGCGACATCCACATCGATGTTGTCCCGCTCGATGCGCGCGCGCTTGGGCTGCAACTGCGCCAATGCTCGCAACGCCGTAGCCGTCTGCCGTTTGGCCCGAGCCTCGAAGGCGTTGCCAGTGAGGATCAACGCAATGATGATGATGACCGCTTCGTAATACACGTCCGGCGACACGCCGTTGGCAACAAAGAACGCCGGCGTTATGGTTGCAATGACGGAGTAGATGAACGCCGCACCGGTTCCGACGGCGACGAGTGTATTCATGTCTGCGGCGCGATGCCGAAGTGCCGCCCACGCCCGGGTGTAGAAATGGCGACCGGCCCAGAGCATCACGGCCAGCGTGAGCATGAGCAATCCGAACGACAGCACCGTTGCGGGCAGCGCATACAACCACGGCGCGACGCTTTTGAGCGCGGGGGTCATGCGCTCCATCGTCCAGCGCATGAACGGATCGGCCACCGGCATCGCGTGCGAAAGCCCCGACGCGTCGACGATCCGCATCGCACCCATCAACGGCATGCTGACGATCATCGCGACCACCCCCGCGACACCACTGAATAGCGCCTTGGTCCTGAGCTCGTCGAACTCGTCGCGCTGTGCTTGATCGCGTGCCTCCTGCTCCTCAAACGCCGAACGATCGGCCGCCGGCAACTCAGCACCGTATCCGGTCTCGCGAATCCGTTCGACCAAGGCATCCGGCGTTATCGCTTCGGGGTCGTACGACACGGTTGCGTTCGCCATCATCAGATTCACCGATGCGTCGACGACGCCCGGCATTTTGCTCAGCGTGCGCTGCACCCGTCCTTGACAGGCCGAACAGGTCATACCGGTCACCGGAATGACGATTCTTTTTTTGGCTTGTACGGCCTCGACAGGCGGCTCCGCGGGGGAGATCTCAAGCGCAACATTGGCAGTCTTCATCTTTGATCCATCGCGAAGCGACGAGGTTGAATCGATGGAACTATACCCCCTATGGGTATTAGCTTATATACCCCCCACCCCTATGTCAACTGTTCTTTCAGTTATGGACAATCGATTGTGTCAATCATGATTGACAGTTCCCGGGTGGAATCGCACCTTCCCAGCAAGCTCCGATGTCGTAAAGTGGGTTGTCGGGGGGCGGGAACTCTTGTATGTACTCATCGCTTGGAGCGATACGGAGACGTGTGACTTCTTAGTCCATTTGGATCCGTAACTGCCTTCTGCTTCGACATTTACCGCGGGGTGTTTTTTT
>JAYUWD010000340.1:0-4082 GCA_043753735.1 Gemmatimonadaceae bacterium | reverse complement strand
GCGTGGCGCCAATGGCGCTTCGACACCGTTTGCGTCGCAACGTGCTCGATGATGCGGGTTCGACAACGCGGGTCGAACGCGCAATTGCCGAACTGTGGGGCGACGCTCCTGCGACGACGTGATGCGCGATGCCGTCATCGCCGTCATCGCTTGAACAAAAAGTGAATGGTTCTCCCGCCGAGGGAGTGCAATCACTCGACGATGCGCTGCTGATCGCTGCGCTGCTCGCGATCGATCCGCGTGGACTCGGCGGCGTTGTACTCGATCACCCGATGCATGAACAGGCGCGCGCATTCACCGATGCACTGCAACAGCTGTTGCCGCCCGACGCGCCGCTGCGCCGCATACCCATCGGCGTGAGCGCGGATCGGTTGATCGGTGGTGTGGACTTGGCGGCGACGTTGAGCAGTGGACGTCTCGTTGCGGAGCGGGGTGTGCTTGCGGCAGCAGATGGCGGCGTCGTGGTGCTGCCAATGAGCGAGCGCGCGACAGTGTCGGTGAGGACTACGTTATGCGAAGTGCTCGACAGCGGTTCGCTGCAGGTTGCGCGCGATGGCATTGGTGCGCTGCACGACGTGCGCATCCTTGCTGTGTTGCTCGACGAGTCGGTTGACGACGAGGCAATTCATCCAGCGCTGACTGACCGCGTGGCGTTCCGCGTCGCCTTCAAGCACTCCATCGACGCCGACGAAATGGCGGAGCTGCGCGCAACGGTCTTTGATGCGCGCGGAAGGCTTGGCGACGTTGTGGGCGATGACGTGTGGCTCTGCGCGCTCTGCCAGACGGCAGACGCCTTTGGCATCGCATCAATGCGAGCGCCGCTTTTTGCGTTGCGCTGCGCCCGCGCGCATGCCGCGCTCGAAAGTCGTGACACGGTGTCTCAGGTCGATGCGGAAGTTGCAGCCCGACTCGTGCTCGCGCCCCGAGCCACGCGGCTGCCGGTAGCGCCACCGCCGCCCGATTCGGAGAGCGAGCAACCACCACCGCCTCCGCCTGAATCGTCCGATGCGGACGAACCGCCGCCTCCCCCGAGTGATCCCGAAAGCGCAGAACAGAACGCCGAGCCTCCGACGCCGAGTGAAATCGAGTTGCTACGCGACGCCGTGTCTGCGTCGCTTCCGCCGGGCATGCTCGCAGCGTTGATGGCGCGTGCCGGTTCCGGATCCGTGCAAGGACGTGTCGGTTCGGAGGAGCAGAGCTTGTTGCGTGGACGTCCGCGCGGTGCGCGCAGCGGACTGCCGCGAGGCGGGGCACGGTTGCACCTCCTCGAAACGTTGCGCGCTGCCGCACCATGGCAGCGCGTGCGTGGCCGGCCGGTCGAAGCGAAGTCGCGCATCGCCATTCGACGCGAAGATTTTCGCATTCGCCGCTTCGTCGAGCGCACAGGTACGACGGTGATTTTTTTGGTCGATGCGTCCGGTTCGTCGGCGCTGCAGCGATTGTCCGAAGCGAAGGGCGCGATCGAACTGCTGTTGGCCGAAAGCTACGCGCGACGTGATCGCGTCTGCCTCATCGCATTCCGCGGAAAGGGTACCGAACTGTTGTTGCCACCCACGCGAGCACTCGCACGCGCAAAAAAAGTTCTCGCGGCCCTCCCCGGCGGCGGTGGTACGCCCATGGCCAGCGCCATCGACAGTGCAACGCATCAGGCACTCGCCACGCGACGCGATGGCAGCGTACCGCTCGTTGTTGTCCTGAGCGACGGTCGCGCCAATATCGCGCGTGACGGCACGCCCGGTCGGCCTGGGGCCGAACGCGACGCCCTTGCGGCCGCGGCAACGTTTTCGCAGTTCGGATTCTCGTCGTTGTTTGTCGACACATCGCCGCGCGGTGAAGCGGTCGCGCGCAGGATCGCGGACACCATGCGCGCTCGATACGTGCTGTTGCCGTACGCGGACGCGAAAGCGCTCGGTGGATTGGTTCGGACTGCCAAGCAGCTCGCGGAGGCATTGTGAACACTATTGCGAGTGACGCCGCCGTGCCGGTGCGCATGCGTCGGCGACTGCTGCCCGCGCTGTTCCGCGCGCGACATCCGGATACGCTCGACGGCACAGACATCGCCACGCGCGAAACATCGCTCCGTGTGGCGATGCGCTCGTTCTTTGTCGTGGTGCTTTTCTGGTGGAGCGCGACGGGCGGAATTTTCGCGCTCGAACGTTCGCCCGCAACGCGCGCACTGGGCTTCGTGGTGGCCAGCGCATTCGCGATCTGGGGTGCCTGGCTGCTCTGGGTGGAACGCGATCGCGAATCAGCGAGTGCGGCTCGGCGCAGTTTTCTGGGCGCTGCGTTTCTCTGGTCGTGGGTGCAGGTGTCATTTTACGGAGGATGGATCGTCGGGCCGTCGCGACTGGCGGTACCGGTGCGCGCTGAATCACCCACGCTCGCGCATGCGGTGCACGCCGTCACGGCAATGCTCTGGTATCAGCTGGCGATGCTGTTCGTGCTCTGGGTGGCCGGTGTACTCGTGGCACGTCGCGCCAATCGCGTCGGCTGGTGGGCGCTGCTGCTCTTCTGGGGCACCCATCAACTCGCGTGCATTAACATCTTCGTCGGCGTCGAAAATCCGGGGCGCGGTTTTTTCCCCCAACCGCTCACATTCCTCGAGTCCTACTTTGGACCGCTGCGGAACTCGTGGTTGATGCCGATCTCCATTGGCCTTCTGCTCGCGGTCACACTGCGCATGGTTGTGCATGCGCTCCGGGACGCGACGCCAATGCGACGCCAGTCGATGATGCTGCTCGCGGTCCTTGGCTCACTCGGTGTGCTCGAACTTGGTGTGCTCGCGACCCCGCGTAATCTGCAGCTTTGGGAGTGGTTTCTGGCTGTGCGAGGCTATTAAAAACGCGGGCGTTCACAAAGGTAGCTCGTGTAATGTCGCCGACGTCCCGTCGTATTGTTTTGGCAACGCCACCTCGGCGGGGCTACACGAGATTGCCCGTCAAGAGATCACCGTTGGCAAGCTACGGGAATTACCCGCGACTCACCGATCTCTATTCGTAGCGCAGCGCCTCAATTGGGTCGAGTCGCGCGGCGCGTTGTGCGGGGAGCATTCCGAAAACGATTCCGATTCCGACGGAAACAACTACAGCAATCAGGGTGAGTCCTATTGGAATGGGTGCATCGATGGACATCGCGAGCGACGCCAAGCGCCCGAGCGCCAGACCGAAAATGATACCGAGCACTCCGCCAATTCCCGTAAGCGTCGATGCCTCGATCAGAAATTGCAGCAGGATGTCGCGTCGTGTGGCGCCGAGGGCCTTGCGTACGCCGATCTCGCGCGTGCGACTGGTCACGGAGACTGTCATGATCGCCATGACCCCGATTCCGCCAACGAGCAGCGCGACCGCCGACAGTGTGATCATCACAAGAAAGAAAATGCTCGTCAGCTTGTTGAAGGTATCGAGCACCTGATCCTGAGTGATGATATCGAACGTATTGCCGTCGCTCGGCCGCAGACGACGCATTTCGCGGAGCGCCATGATTGCTGCGCCCTGGGCATCCGCGACCCGATAACCCTCGCGCGGCTTGACCGGAATCCAGAGCGCGTTTGTGCGGTCGATGTCGAATTGATGATCGAGCATCTTGAACGGCACCACTGCGCCAACGGCGGCTCCGGGTGGCGCGAAAATATTGGCCGGTTCCTGCCATAGGCCAATCACTTGCGCGGGACGACCGCCGATGCGCACCCAACGCCCCATGGTTTGCTCACGACCGAAAAGTCGTAGCGCAGTGCGCTCTTCAAGCACAACAACCGCAGCGCCGGTGCTCATCTCGCTCTTGGTGAACCACCGCCCCACTAAGAGTTCACCACCCTGGATTTCGGTGAAGCCGTCGTCTGCGCCAAATACCGCCATCGGTTGTGACTGCACGCCATTCGATTCGACGCGGGCGAGTGCTTGTCCCCAGAGTGAGGCGTACGCGATTTCCGGCAATCGTCGCAACGTTTCCGCCTCGCGTTCGCGCAGGTCGGGGCGGATGCGAACGTCCTTTGGGAGGTTGTCCGGATTGAGCGGCACCTGCGAAAACTTCTTCAGCACGTAGAACGTCGTTGGACCGGCGACTTCGAACGTATGATTGATCTG
>JAYUWD010000339.1:0-12271 GCA_043753735.1 Gemmatimonadaceae bacterium | reverse complement strand
AAGCTGGCATCGCCCGCACACTCGGCTACCACTGCGGTTTGCTTTCGCTTGGCGCTTGGCGCGACGCCGACGACGCCGCGATCATTGCACACTGTCGTCGCGTTGCCGAAGTCATTCCGCTGTTCGGATTCTATTTGCAGCCGGCAGTGGGCGGACGTCGCTTGTCGTACACGTTCTGGCGTGAGTTTGCCGAGATCGCAAATGTTGTTGCAATCAAGGTTGCGCCGTTCGACCGGTACGCAACGCTCGATGTGGTGCGCGCGATCGCTGATGCCGGGCGCAGCGACATCGCGCTCTACACCGGCAACGACGACGCGATTGTCAGCGATCTCGTCACGCGCGTGCCCGTGCTCACCGGCGGGCGTGCAAGCACTCGGCATTTTGTGGGCGGACTACTTGGCCAGTGGGCGGTGTGGACACGCAACGCCGTGTCCATGCTCGACGAAATTCGCGCGTGGCATGGGTTAGCGGGCGCAGCATTGCCCAGTGAATGGCTTACGCGGGGCGCCGCACTCACTATGGCCAATGCCGCGATTTTTGATGCGGCGAACAGCTACACCGGCTGTTTGCCCGGAATTCTGGAAGTGCTGCGCAGGCAAGGGCTCGTTCGTGGCACGTGGACCTTCGACATCCACGAGCAACTGTCGCCCGGGCAGGCGGAGTCCATAAAGCGGCTGGGTATTCGTTTGCCTGAACTCAACGACGACGCGTTCGTCCGCGAACAGCTCGACGACTGGCTCAAGTAGGGAATGAGATCCGTTTGCACGACAGCGCTGGCAGCGCCACTTTCATTCATCACGCATGGCAGCCGCGACTTGCCAGAAGTCCTTTTCCACTGGAGAGCAGAAAATGTCATCACATCGGAACAAGATCCGTTCGATTGCATTGGCCGCATGTGTAGTGGCCGTTGGCGTGATCGGCATGCGCGATCGGGCATCCTTGGGCGCGCAGTCCAGCGCGCCGACATTCACCGCTGATGTGGCACCAATCCTGTACAAGAATTGCACGACGTGTCATCGGACTGGGGGACTCGGGCCCTTCTCGCTGATCGAGTACGACAGCGCAAAGAAGAAGGTGGACGAGATTCACGACGCGGTCAGCAGCGGGTACATGCCGCCGTGGCACGCCGATGCGCCGCACGGCACGTTCGTCAACGATCGTCGTCTTTCCGATGCGGACAAACAGACGCTGATTCGCTGGCTTGATGCCGGTGCGCCCAAGGGCGACCCCAAGGCGCTCCCGAAGCCGCCCGTCTATCCGTCGAGTTGGAGCATCGGCACGCCGGACGCGGTCATCTCCATGCCCGAGGCGTATACCGTGCCGGCTGCGGGCACGGTGGCGTATCAGTACTTCGAAGTCCCGACCAACTTCACGGAAGACAAGTGGGTGCAGTCGCTCGAGATTTTGCCCGGCGCACGCGAGGTCGTGCACCACGTGCTGGTGTTTGCACGCGTGCCGAGGGTGGCAGCAGCCGCGGCACCAACTTCCGCACCGCTCGCGCCGGGTGCGACGAGCGCGGCGCGCCCGCGTCCCGTGCTTGTGCACAATCCCGCACACGGTATTCCCGACACGCCGCCTACAGCCGGCGCGCCGCCATCCGAGCGGCAGCGTGAGGTCGGTTCACTCATCGGCACGACCGCGCCCGGAACGAATGTCCTGACGTTTCCGGAAGGCACGGCACTCAAGATCCCCGCCGGATCGGTGCTTACATTTCAAATGCATTACACGGCGCACGGGCATGAAATGAAGGATCGGACCAGCGTCGGGATGATCTTTGCCAAGTCACCGCCGGACGAGCAGATTTTGGCCAGTTCCTTTCAGAATGGATCGTTCACCATTCCTGCCGGCGCAGCTGACTACCAGGTGCCCGGCGAAATCGGATTCCGCGAGCCGGTGCGCATCTGGGCGCTATTCCCGCACACGCATGTTCGCGGCGTCCGGTGGGAGTATCGTCTCGTCAAGCCCGACGGTACCACGGAAATGATCCTGAACGTGCCCAAGTACGACTTCAACTGGCAGACGTACTACATGTTTGCCAAGCCGCTCGATATCCCGGCCGGCGGCAAGATCGAGTCGATGGCATGGTACGACAACTCTGCGGCGAAAAAAACAAATCCCGATCCTAGCAAGGACGTGAAGTGGGGTGATCAGACGTGGGAGGAGATGCAATACACGGGCTTCCTTTACACGATCAACAGCCGGCGGTTGAACGGAGCGCCGCCAAAACAGCCGTAGCCCGACGCCGGAATTCTTCCGGTGTCCCACCGCGTGATCGGATCCGACGCATGCACACCCGCCCTTCCGTATTGAACAGATCCGCGCTTTTTGCCATCGCGGTCGGCATTGCTGCCGGGCTCCCTGCCTGCGCCGCCCAAAAGTCGGCCGGACCCGGCTTCACGATGGGGCCGCAGGCAGCGATGGCGCGCGCCCGGGCCGACAGTCTTCGCTATCCGTATACCAGGGCGGACATCGATTTCATGAGCGGCATGATTCACCATCATGCCCAGGCCATCTCGATCTCCCGCTGGGCGCCGTCACATGCAGCCAGCGCGGCGGTGCAGCGGCTCACGGCGCGCATCATCAATGCGCAGGCCGACGAGATCACGATCATGCGGACGTGGCTCGGCGACCGGAATCAGGCCACCCCCACCGTCGACTCGACCGGCAAGGTGACGGTGGGCGCGATGGCGCATTCGATGCCCGGACACGACATGTCAGCCATGGCTAATACGACCGGGGCGATGCCTGGCATGGGCGCAATGCTCGCCATGCCGGGTATGCTTACCGACGCGCAGCTCAAGGAGCTCGATGCTGCCCGTGGGACCGAATTCGACCGCCTGTTTCTTTCTTACATGATCCAGCATCACCGTGGCGCCGTGTCCATGGTGCGCACCCTGTTCTCGGCGAGTGGCGCGGGGCAGGATGAAACTGTTTTCAAGTTTGCGTCGGATGTGGAGGTGGATCAGTCCACCGAAATCCGTCGGATGTTTTCCATGATGCTCGAGATGGGATTCGTTCCTCCTTCGAGCTGATCCGCTCTGTTCGTCCCGTTTCACCCCTGCCAATCCAGAGAACCCGTCATGCCCTCCACTGCACCAAGTACACGCGGTCCGCGACTTCATCTGCGTTCTGTCGCAGGGAATCTCGCCGCCGTCGCCACCATCTTCGCACTCTCCGCGTGCGCGGCTGCCAAACCCAAAACGGCTCCCACACCCAAAACGAATCCGGCAACGGATCCGCGCGTCGGCCTCAAGGCTGGCTTGTACAACGCCGGTGAGGCGTCGTCGAACATGAGGCTCACGGCGACCGCTGCTTCTCCGGGCGGCTTTGCCGGAATCACCAACTCCGACCTTGCGTTCATTGGCAACTACGCGATTCAGGGCAATTACAACGGCCCGGTGATCTGGGATATCTCCAATCCCAGCAAGCCGGTGCTCGTCACGTCGTACGTCTGCCCGGCATCGCAGAACGACGTGTCCGTCTATCGCAACTTGATGTTCATGTCCGTCGAAGCGAACAACGGACGCGTCGACTGCATGCCGGGTGGCGTGCCGGACACGGTGAGTAAGCAGCGCATGCGTGGCGTTCGCATCTTCGATATCAGCAACATCAAAACGCCCAAGCTGGTCGCCAACGTGCAGACCTGCCGCGGTTCGCACACGCACACCGTCCTCGAAGATCCCAAGGACAAGGACAATCTCTACATCTACGTGTCGGGTTCAGCGGGCATCCGTTCGCCGAACGAACTCGCGGGGTGCGCCGGCAACCTCGCCGGTGACGATCCAAACTCGTCGCGCCTGCGCATCGAAATCATCAAGGTGCCACTGGCCGATCCGGGCAAGGCCGCGGTAGTCGGGCGCGCCAACATCTTTGCTGGCCTCAAGGCCAATCCCGGCCACGGCCCGTCGGACGCGGACAAGGCAGCCGCCTCAAAGCAGTTAGCCGATGCTCGGGCCCGTGGAGGCTTCATCGCCAAGAACCCGCAGTCCGGCATGGACATGGTCGTCCCGCCACAGATGGTCCGCCCTCTGCTCGATAGCATTGTCAAGCTGCGCGGTGGAGCTGGTGCCCCGACCGTCGCCGATTCCGCGACAGCGCGCATGCAGGTGCAGGGCGTCATCAACCGCATGTTCGCGAACGTTGCAGGTCCGGCGGCGAATCCGAATGCGCCGGTCAGCGACCGTTCGCAGTGCCACGACATCACGGTGTATCCGGCCCTTGGTCTCGCTGGTGGCGCATGCGAAGGACACGGCTTGCTGCTCGATATCAGCGATCCAGTCAACCCGGTGCGTCTCGATGCGGCCGCCGACTCGAACTTCGCGTATTGGCATTCGGCGACGTTCAACAACGACGGCACCAAGCTTCTCTTCTCGGACGAGTGGGGCGGTGGTGGTGGGCCCAAGTGCCGGGCCGGTGACAAGCCGGAGTGGGGTGCAGACGCGATTTTCACGATCGAGAATCGCAAGCTGAAATTCCAGAGCTACTACAAGCTGCCGGCGTATCAATCAGAAAACGAAAACTGCGTAGCGCACAACGGCTCGCTGATCCCGATTCCGGATCGCGACGTCATGGTGCAGGCGTGGTATCAGGGCGGCATTTCGGTGTTCGACTGGACGGATCCAAAGGCGCCCAAGGAAATCGCGTCGTTCGATCGCGGCCCGGTGGATTCGACGCGCATGCAGATGGGCGGTTCGTGGTCGGTGTACTGGTACAACGGCGCGATCGTCAGCTCCGAGATCGCTCGTGGTCTCGACGTCGCCGAGTTGGTGCCGAGCCAGTACATCTCGCAGAACGAGATCGATGCGGCGAAGACGGTGAAGTGGTCATACCTCAACGCGCAGGGTCAGCCGAAGATCGCATGGCCGCCCAGCTTCGCACTGGCCAAGGCTTATACCGACCAGATCGAGCGCAAGGGATGCGTTGCAACACCGCGTATCAGCGAAATTCGCGCGCAGATCTCGTCGGCCGAGAAGGCATCGGGTACGGCGCGCAGCGACGCGTTGACCAAGCTCAGTGCTTCGATCGATGCCGATCGTTCCTGCGATCCAAGAAAGTTCGATCTGCTCAAGAAGGCGCTGCAGGATCTGCGGGGATCAGTGATGTAGCAGGCTCGGTGTGGTTGCTGGTCGCACCAGCAACGACACCAGCAACTCAACTGACTGACGCGGAAGAGCGCAATTTTCTTATCCGCGTCGATTAGTTGCGGTTGCTGTCATTTGAGCAGTCGCGAATGCCAGCTGTCTCTCGCGGGTCTTTCAAAATGATGTCGCCATTCGCCGACGCTCGGCACTGTCAAATCGAATACGTGCGTTTCGGCAGTGACCGCCCCTGCCGAACTCGCCGCACGAAACGCGGGGCGATCGGCAGCAACAACATCACCTGACGCATCGCGCCAGAAAACGTTGTTGCCGCCCGTGATGGTGGTGCCGAGCTGTGAGTCGAACGACGCGAGCACACGAAACATTCCGTCGATCGAGCAGCCTGACGCACCGGTTGCCGCTTCGTCGACAGCGATGGCAAGAAAGCGGTCGTTCACCCACTCGCGTGCGCAGACGAGTGGTAAGCCGTGCGCGCGCCACTGCGCGAGATGTGCGTCTACCGTATCAAGAAGCTGTTCGCACGCCGCGCCCACGACCGGCGCGGCGGCTCCGAACACCCACACGCGGGCCGCTGGCGGCAGCGTGTCGAAATTGACCATTGGCATCGTTGACGTTACGGCTTGGTCGCGCCAGGCAATTGCAGCATTGGCATGGCGCCGCCGGTCACCTGGGGCATCTGACCGTTCCAGCGCTTCGCCATTTCGTACTGCACCAGCGAACCGGTGATGCTGCGCGAGAGCAACTCGTTGGCCTTGGCCTGCGCTTCCGCTTCCGTCAGAATCGCCTTTGCGCGACCGGCCGCCTTGATGCTGTCACCCTGCGCCTGAAAGGTGTTCTTCTGCAGTTCGTTCTGCGCCGTAAGTGCCTGCTGCTGCATGACATTTTTGAGCGAGATGGCGTCCATCACCGCTTTCGGCGCGCGGAACTCGTTGAGTGTGAACTGTTTCACCTCGATGCCGTACGGGTCGAGTCGCTTTTGCAGCTGCGCCTGAGTGCGGGCTACGACTTCGGCCTTTTTGGGACCCAGGATCTGCGCAATCTCTTCGTTGCCTACGACTTCCTGCAGGGACTGGCGGATCGCTTGCTTGATGAAGCCGTGCTGGATGGTTTGCACATCCGTGCGGAACGTCTGATACAAGGCCGGAACCTTGTCGGGGCGCAGTTCGAACGACATGGAGAGGTCGAGTGACAACGGCTGACCTTCGATCGAGTTCACATTGATCTCGTCGTTGTTGGTCGAGCCTTCCGTAGACGATTGGGTGAGAACGAGCGTCTGCATGAACGTCGGATACTCGGTGATCTGGGTCATCAACGGATTGCGAAGATGAAAGCCCGCGTTCAATGGCGCCGGATCGACGCCTCCACCACCGCGATGGATCACGATGCCGACGTGACCGGGTTCGATGTACGTCACCATGTTCTTGGCCAACAACACGCCTACCAGCAGCACGGCGGCCAGTGCGGCAAGACGACCGAGGTTCCGACCGCTGTTGCCACCTCCCCCGCCCTCCAGCCCTCCACCACCGGACGAGCCGGACATGGAGTTGCGAAATGAGTTGCGGAGTCCTTCAAGTGTAGTGTCAATCGATTCGGCCATGCACGGCCTCCGAATAGCAGTGTGGACAGAGCGGTTCACCCGTCTGCAAGCGCACGAGATCAGTCTCGCGCTGCAAACCGTGGACGGGGCACGTCAGGTCGGCTTGCTTGTCGATTCGGCGGCGGTTCACAGATTGCTTGAACCACTTCCCCACCGGCGAAATCGCAAGCGCCGCTATGACAAAAGCGCCCACCACCGCGAGCAGAACGATGAAGAGGACGCTTTCGAGCAAGATGGCGTTCATATGATTGAAGAATAGTACGGAGCGGGAAGGGGCAAGGTGTCAAATCGGGGCGCGGCCGGTTGCCGGGTCGCCACTCCCCACAGCTACTCCCCCGCCCCCACCTCGAAGGCCAGCATCCGGGCCAAATTCGGGTGCCGGAACTCGAACCCCGCCGCCTGCAACACCCCCGGCTCCACCCGCTGACTCGCCAACACTGTCTCGTCCGCCATCTCGCTCCCGAGTATCGCACGGAGCACAAACGCGGGTGCTGATGCCAGAAGCGGCCGGTGAAGCACGTCGGCCAACACACGTGCGTACTCCGCGTTCGTCACTGCCGTTGGCGCAACCAAATTCACCGGTCCACGGATGTCGTCGCTCATGATCGCGAAGTGCATGGCGCCAATCTCGTCGTCGAGGGCAATCGGGCTCACCCACTGCTTGCCGTCCCCCAATCTCGCGCCAATTCCGGCCTTGAAGAGGGGAAGCTGCTTACCAAGCGCGCCGCCGGCCGCCCCTTGCACGATGCCCGTGCGGATGTGGACGACTCGAATCCCGGCCTTGTCCGCCGCTTCGGTCGCCCCTTCCCACGCGCGCCCGACCTCGGCGAGGTAGCCGCTGCCGAGTGCGCTGCGCTCGTCGAGAAGTTCGTCGCCCCGACTGCCGTAGATACCGATCGCCGACCCGCTGATGAGCACCGATGGCCGTCGCGTGAGCTGCGCCAGCGTGTGCGCCAGGAGCGATGTGCCCTCAACGCGACTGCTCCGGATCTCGGCCCGGTGCGCCGCGCTCCACCGTTCGGCAATGGGCGCCCCAGCCAGATGCACCACGGCATCAACTCCTTCAAGCGCGCGCGCGTCAAGTGTGCCGCGTTTCGGGTCCCACGTAATATCGACCTTTCCGGGAACGACCGCGCCCCGCCCGATGCGCAGTACTTCGTGGCCGCCGGTGGTGAGAAAAGCAGCGAGTTGCGTACCGATCAATCCGCTCGCGCCGGTGATGGCCACGCGCATACGCGGTTTGTGGGCGAACTGCGCATGTCGAGCGATGTCGCCGGTGGTGATCGCATGGCGATAGCTGAACACCCGCTTCAGCGTCGATGCTGCGTATGCGCCTCCCACGGCTTCGCCAATCGCGCCGAGCGGCAATGCGTAGACAATTTCGTCAACGAGTGTGCTTGCGTTTGGTCCGTCGGGTGCGAACGAATGCGTGTGCGTCCACTCGGCGAACGGACCACTTTCCATCACGTCGCGAAACTGCCGATTGACGATGTAGTCGCGATGTGTCAGCCGCCACGTGGTCGGAATCGGACCGGCGTGCACTTCAAGCGTGACCCGGGCACCATCGCGAATACCGCCAACGTGCTCGAGCACACGAGGCTGGTCCCACGGGGGGGAGAGCCGGACAAACGCGCCGGGTCGCTCGTGCCAGGCGAAGAGCGATTCTACTGGAACGGGAACGCGAAGGGTCTTGGTGAACCGCTGGTTGCTCATGGTGACGTAACGCTGCAAACCCTGAACCGGTTCACGCGCCTACCACCCACCCTTGTCGTCAAGGTCGAGCACGCGCCAGCAATACCAACTCGCGATCGTCGCCCACGGCCGCCACTTCCTGGCGACTTTCTCCAACTGATCGGCCTCGGGGAGTTTGCGCATGCGATAAATCTGCTGCGCCCCTTTGCGCACGCCGAGGTCGAGGATGGGCAGCACATCCGGACGCCAGAGTCGGAACATCAGAAACATCTGTGCCGTCCAACGTCCGACGCCACGCACCTGCACCAAACTGTCGATGATTGCTTCATCGTCCATCTGCTCGACGGCGTCGAGCGGCAGGCGACCTTCAAGGACATGTTTCGCAAGATCGCGTATGGCGAGCGTTTTTGCAGTGGACAAACCACACGCTCGCATGCGCGGCTCGTCGTGCGAAAGAATGAGCTCGGGATTTGGCGCGACTCCATCACCACACTGTGCAACGAAGCGACCGTAAATCGTGCTTGCCGCGGAGCCCGAGAGCTGCTGATACACGATCGCCCGCGCGAGATGATCGAAGTGCGATCCTTCCACGCGCGGGACCAGTGTGCATGGTCCCACGCGTTCGATTGCCGTCGCCATTCGTGCGTCCGCCGCGCGCAATGCCGCAACGCCCTGCTTCACCCCTACCGTTGTGAGCGTTGCGGCCTTGAGCAACACCTTTCGCGGAGCAACCACCACTACATGCTCGTCGTGAACATGATGTGGGCTTTGGGCGTGCCGGGAAACATCAACCACGGACCCTTCTCCGACGACTTGGCCGACAGTCCCGTGCTCATCTCCGTAGCGAACGGGACGTAGACCACAAACAGTGAGCGCGGCTTCGAGACGCTCGCGGTGGTCCCGTTGAAATCGTTCACATCGGCAAACAGCTGATATAGCGACGCGGGTGCGGTTGGCATCTTGATCTTGCCTGTCTTCACTTCGGCAAAGCGGACCGTATCCACCTGGGCACCCGTGGTCCCTGCGGCGCGCAGCGCGCGCCCACGCGCCATGAACGGCTCCATCGAATCGTGATAGCAGGAGACGTGGAACTGCTTTTCTGCTGGATCGTCGGCGAGGCAAAGCATCCCGTTTTTCACCGGGCGCAGCAGCTCGAGCTTCCCAGCAACTTTGTAACCCATGACACCGGCGCCGTCGCGCATGTCCTTCGGAAGCGCGATCACAGCAGCCGCGATCTGCTGGTCGACGGGTGGCAACGCTTGTGCACCAGCCACGGAGCATGGGATGCCGGCGAGAGCAACAACGAGCAGATGAGTGCGAAGGGACGACATGTGAGTCTCGGTGGGTGGGAAAGTGATGGGTCGCGTGTAGGATCGCCGGCAGCGGCAGTTGTCAATCGAGGGGTGGTGTCGTTTCTTCCAACGATCCATGACAGCTGACTTAAACAACGACCGCGCGGCCCCGCTGCCAACCCCGCAGCACGATGCTGAGCGCGCGGCCGAGCGACACGCCGCACTGGTCTTGTACGCGCGCAAGACCGCGCACGACTTGAACAATTTCGCGACGGTGATCCGGACGTACAGCGAAATGCTCCTCTCCGAACTGCCAGCGGACGGAGGCACACACGCAGATGTATCGGAGATTCATCGCGCCGCCGACGCGATGATCGCCTATGTGGAGTGCGTTTCGCGATTCGCGCGCGGGGGGAGCATGCGCATCAATCCGGTAGACGTCGATGCGCTGCTCGCGGATATCGTGGCGGCCCATTTGTCGAGTATCGTGCCAGTTCGCTTCGACAGCAGCTCCGGTGCCCCACTCACCGCGGTCGCGACCGATCCAAGTTGGTTTGCAGACGTGTTGGGCGAGCTGATTCAGAACGCTTGCGACGCATCGCCTCCAGGTGCGGGCGTGGTGCTCACGCGCGACGCGCGCCTGCTCGATGCGACCGAATCGTTCGACGTGTCTTCGGTGCAGCCGGGCAAATGGGCCATCGTATCCGTAATCGATGCTGGTGCCGGGTTTGCCGAGTCGGTGAAAGCCAACGCTGAAGATCCTTTTGTGACCACCAAAGATGGCGTGCGTGGGGCCGGGTTCGGACTCACGCTGGCGGCGTCGTTTGCGCGCTGCTATCGGGGGCACCTTACGCGAACACGCGTGGGCGACCGCACCGTGGTTTCGCTCTGGCTTCCGTTGGCGCCGTAGTCGCTCGCGCGATATCTCCATCTTTCGCCGCGAGCGCGATGGCCGACGAACAAACGTCACTCTTTCTCGAAGACGGCGCACCGGCATCGCCGGTGCATGACGATATCGCAGCGTTAGCCGCACGACTTTCGCCCTCGCTGCTCCTCGGCACCTCGTCGTGGACGTATCCCGGGTGGACCGGGCTGATCTACGCCAAGCCGTATCGCAAGACCGGAACGAGTGCGGCGATGCTTCGCGAATATGCCAGGTATCCGTTGTTTCGCACTGTTGGTGTCGATTCGTTTTTCTACACGCCGCCGTCTCAGGCCACGCTGCGCGGGTACGCCGACGCACTGCCAACTGATTTTCGATGCGTGATGAAGGTGTGGGATCGCATCACATCGTTCGCCAAGGCGAGTCCACGCAATCGCGCCGCGCAAGGGGAGCTGAACAGCGACTGGCTGAACGCCGCGTTGTTTCAACAGGCGGTGCTCGATCCGACGATGCAGCATTTCGGCGATCACGCAGGGCCATTTGTCTTCGAGTTCGAAGCGATCGCAACTTCCGCGCGCATGACCGCTACACGCTTCGCCGATCAGCTGGATCAATTTTTTCGGCAGCTGCCGCGCGGGCCGGAGTATGCGGTCGAGATCCGCAACGAATCATTTCTCGCGCCTGTCTACTTCGATGTGCTTCGTGAGCACAACGTCGCGCATCTGTTCAACAGCTGGACGCGCATGCCAAGTATCGGCGAACAGCTGTCGCACGATTCGATGACGGCAGATTTTGCGGTGTGTCGCGCGCTGTTGCGGCCGGGACGAACGTATTCCGATGCCGTCGACAAGTTCTCGCCGTATGATCGGTTGCAGGAGGAAGCACCCGAAGTTCGCGCCGATCTGCTGCAATTGGTACACACGGCCGCGCGCGATCAGCGGCGATTGTACGTCGTGGTGAACAACCGGCTCGAAGGATCCGCACCGATGACGCTGCAGTGGCTTGCCCGCACGCTGCTCAACGAGCAGCCACGGCACTGACTACACGCGGGTTGGTCTCAGCGCATTGAGGAGCGCGTCGGCGATCTGGTCGAGCGGCAGTATCTCGGTTGCGGCATTGATCTTCACCGCTTCACGGGGCATGCCGTACACCACGCAACTCTCTTCATTCTGCGCAATGGTATGTGCGCCGGCTTCCCGCATCGCCAACATGCCCTTCGCACCATCGGCGCCCATGCCGGTGAGCAGTGCGGCAACCGCATTGCGACCAGCACAGCGCGCGACACTTTGGAATAGCACGTCGACGGCAGGGCGCTGGTGGTGCACCTTGGGACCATCTTTCACCCGTGCAACCCAGCGTGCGCCATTGGCCTGCAATATGAGATGTTTGCCACCAGGGGCAACGAGTGCAAGTCCCGACGTGAGGTAGTCACCGTCCTTGGCTTCCTGCACGCGTATGGCGCAGACGCTGTCGAGTCGCTTGGCGAACGATGCCGTGAAGTGCTCTGGCATGTGCTGTACGATCACGGTCCCGGGGCAATCTACTGGAAAGCGTCGCAACACCCGTTCAAGCGCCTGCGTCCCTCCAGTCGACGCGCCGAGTGCAATGATCTTGTTCGTCGCATCGAGGGTGGCCATGGTCGGCCGGGCGATGATCGGGGAATCTGGCGTTTCGACGCGCTTGACTACACGCGCGTGTGATGCCGCGC
>JAYUWD010000338.1:0-12276 GCA_043753735.1 Gemmatimonadaceae bacterium | reverse complement strand
GGACGCGCCCACGCCGCTTTCGTGCCGATCTCGGCGCGCGCGAGCCAGAAGGCGTTACCCGATTGGGTATTGGGAATCTGACCGCGCACTGTACGCAGCCCGCCAACGTACCAGAGGCGCTGTACCGGGAGCCTCCCTGCCGAAGTGCCGAAGCTGCCCGTAATCGCCGTCGCAAAGCGACCGATTGGGTGCGTAGCCGTGCCTTCGATGGAGCCGCGTGCGTACTCGAACGTGCCCGTACCAGCTTCGAGGCGCGTCGCGGTCGCCAGACGCAGCCCTTGCGGATTGCTGCCGAACCCGCGCAACCAGCTTGCCGACACGCCGGTGATGCTCGCCGGCTCGGACAAAATGTTTTGAGCAAACCGACGATCTCCGAACGCTTTCGCCAAGGAGAAAGTGTTGGTCACCGTTGAATCACCAGCGGTGTACTGCCGTTCGATGAAGAGACGATACTCGAGCGATCCCTTGCGCATCTCGCGCGTCTCGGAAAGCTCCGCACCGAACGTGCGATAATAAAAGCCCTCATCTCGGCCGTAGAGGAACGCCGGCAATGATGGAGCGAGCGAAAGCGCGCCGGCCCATTCGGGATTGGTCGCGGCCAGCCGATGGTACACGGTTGCTGTGACGGTGCGCGCACCGTTCGAGCGCGCAGCAGAAAACTCGCCATTGAGGTGCAGATCCGCGTGACCAACTCGCCCGATCGCGGAGAGTGTGTAGCCTGCGCCGAGGCTCTGCGTTGCCGTCGCAGCTAAAGACAAACCCTCCACGCGATTGTAGCGAAGGAGATCGAGCCCCGAACGCAACTTGATGCGCTGCGGCGCGAATGCCGGTTGCAACGACAGATCGAGCGCGGCCAGCAATTCATCCCGGCTCTTCATGTCGAACAGTGCTTCGTCGGCCTTGTAGGCAGGTGGCAATTCGCGAGATATCGCCAGTTTGGTTTCGTCGCACGGCATCGCGTACGCCACACGCAACGCCCCATCGTAACGCGTCTCCACGCGGGTGTACGTCGAGTCGGTTGCACACTGACGCGCTCGCGCACCGCCGGAACGCGCATTCGTGACAGAATCCCGACGTGTGCGCACCTTCGCGTCTGTCGCGCTGTCGCCCTTCGAGCTTATGGGACCAACGCTGATACTGACGGCCTCGCCGCCGCTGGAATCACCCACCACCACACCGTTCTCCACCGCAGCGCGCGGAGGCGGCAATGCCGGCAGCGAGAAATCGCCATTCACCATTTCGTAAGTGAATTTCTCGTCGAACTGAACCGGCATGCGCATGAATCCCATTTGCGCCGACGCGGTGGCGCTGTTTTGACGCGGCAACCAGAAACGTCCTTCGTACAGTCCGTACTCGACCGTGATCGCGTCAAGTTTCGCTTTCGCCGGACGAAACGACGCCGTCACCCAGTCGGGTGGGCCATCTTCGTCGGAATCGCCATTGACGGCAGCGCGCGCGCGACGAGTGGAATCCTTCATGTACGTGTCACGCGGCAGGTTCGCGCGCGCCAGTGAATCGCGCAGCTTTGCAATTTCCTTGTTGTTCATCGCATCGCGAGCCGTCCCTTCGCTCGCCACCGACCAGATATCGATGTCGACCGCGAGCCGATACGCGGCACGCACCAACTGTCCGCCATCCCGATCGAACCAGAACGAACCGACAAACAGTCGCCACTCGGGTCGCCGTGCGGTGATCTTCAGTTCGCGCAACCGAATT
The DNA here is from genome assembly GCA_043753735.1 of Gemmatimonadaceae bacterium. Classification (GTDB taxonomy): domain Bacteria; phylum Gemmatimonadota; class Gemmatimonadetes; order Gemmatimonadales; family Gemmatimonadaceae; genus Gemmatimonas. The sequence goes on along the minus strand of JAYUWD010000338.1, from coordinate 10,560 downwards.
ACGCGACCACCTTCAAGCTTGATGTCCACGGAATCGCCGGTTTCGTACCGGTAATAGAACTCGGCACCGCGCGCGAGCGGATGAATCATGTCGCGTTCATCGATATCAGCCTTCGCCACGCCGAAATTCGACGAGGGCATCCACAACGACTCGCGCCCAGGGAAATATGGGATGGACACAGCGTCCACAGCGTTCCCGTCCACCTTGCTGGCCATCGGCACGGTGATGCGTGAACCCACCGGTGTGACCCAAACCCCGACACCACGTTTCCATGCCACCTTGGCCACGTTGTCGCTGCGAAAGAGCAATTTCTCGAGTCCAACGCGGCGAACGCCCATAGCAACCGAAATGCGCTGCGTCGTCGTGGCGCGATAGGCGATCAACGCACTGTCCTGCGCAATGCGTGACTCGCGTGCCCTGAGTAAAATCGCCCGCGCCTCGTCGCTGCCAAACGCCGTCGCCGACGCCGAGTCTGCGCGAGCCCTGCGCGCCACAGTGTCGCCCATCTGACGTCCGCGCACCATTGCGCGAGCATCGCGGTTCGATTTACGCAACGCCTCGCGCTCGGCCCGCGTGAGCGTGTCGCGCGGTGGCGTGACGCGTCCGCTGGTCCGTTGTTGGGCGGCGAGCACCAAGGGCGACAGGAGCGGTTGGGCGCCGAGCGCGAGCAGCAGAAGACGGCGAAATCGGAGCGACACGAGTGTTGGCCAAGGGGGAACGGGTCGTTCAATGAGGACGGATCAACGTACGGACTGTCCAAAGACGTAGTTTCCGCTGGACGAGGCGCACCCTCACGATAACTTCGCGAGGTCGTCTTCCCCGCACGATCACTTCAATTGCAAAGCCCGATGAGACGCTCCGAACTTTCGACACTCGTCGCCAGCGCCATGTTCCTCATGGCGGCCGGGGTCGTGCCACTCGGCGCGCAAGACGCCGCCAAGACCGCCGCGGCCACTGCGCCTGTCGATCCGAAACTTGCCAAGCTGAAAGCAGAAGCGCTGCAGATGGTTGAAGGGCGTGCCAAGCAGGTGCAGGAGATTGTCGACATGCTCTTCTCGTTCCAGGAGCTGGGCTTTCAAGAGTTCGAGTCGCAGAAGTATCTGACCAATCTGCTCGAGAAAGAAGGCTTCAAGGTCGAACGTGGCGTTGCGGGAATCCCCACCGCATGGACCGCAAAGTGGAGTCAGGGTTCGGGCAAACCCGAGATTTCCCTCGGCTCAGACGTGGATGGCATCCCCCAAGCCGGGCAGAAGCCGGGCGTCGGTTACAAGGAGCCGATGATCAATGGCGCGCCGGGGCATGGCGAAGGGCACAACTCCGGTCAGGCGGTGAACATCGTTGCCGCGCTGGTCGTGAAGCAGCTCATGACGCGCGACAAGATTCCGGGGACGATTCTGCTCTGGCCCGGTATCGCCGAAGAACAGATGGCGGGCAAGGCGTTTCTCGTGCGTTCGGGCGTTTTCAAAAACACCGATGTCACGCTCTTCACGCACGTGGGCAACGATCTCGGTGTGTCGTGGGGCGCGAGTGGTTCAAGCGCCCTCATTTCGGCCGAATTCAAGTTCAAGGGCTCGAGTGCACACGCCGCTGGCGCACCGTGGCGAGGGCAAAGCGCGCTCGACGCCGCGATGCTCATGGGAACCGGGTGGGAGTACAAGCGCGAGCATCTGCGCCTGCAGCAACGTTCCCACTACGTCATCAAGGATGGTGGTGATCAGCCGAATGTTGTGCCGAGTACCGCGAGCATCTGGTTCTATTTCCGTGAGCAGGACTATCCGCGTACGATGGCCTTGTTCGAGGTGGGCAAGAAGATGGCCGAAGGCGCGGCGATGATGACCGACACGAAGCTCGACACTGTTCGTATTCTCGGCAGCGGGTGGAGTGGCCATTTCAGCAAGCCGATCGCCGAAGCGATGCATGCGAACATTCAGACCGTCGGCATGCCCGTTTGGGATGACAAGGACCAGACCCTTGCCAAAGGCATTCAGAAAGAACTCGGCTCTCCCGACTTTGGATTGCAGATGGCTGTGAACAAGGAGCTGCGTGGCGCCGAAACTCCGCAAAACTGGATGGGTGGCGGTTCTGACGACATCGGAGATGTGTCGTGGAACGTGCCGACGGTGACATTGCGATTTCCGTCCAACATTCCCGGCTTGCCCGGCCACAACTGGGCGAACGCGATTTCGATGGCCACGCCGATCGCGCACAAAGGCGCACTCGCGGGCGCAAAGGTTCAGGCAATGACGATGCTCGACATTTTCCTTTCCCCGATCGTCGTCGCTGATGCGTGGACGTACTTCAAGGATGTGCAGACGAAGGATGTGAAGTATCAGCCGTTCATCCGCCCGCAGGATACCCCGCCCATCGAGCTCAACGCCGAGATCATGGCGCGATTCCGTCCGCAGATGAAGGCGTTCTACTACGATCCCACCAAGTTCAAGACATACCTCGAGCAGCTTGGTATCACCTACCCGACGGTGCGTCCGATCGAGGCGAAGCCCAAGGGCGAGAACGACGGCGCGCCGAGCACTTCGCGACTGCAGTACTAGGGCGCTCGACTACGACCAAGGCAGCATTCCGTCAGTGACCCTGAGCTGACGGATTGCCGCGCCATCCGAGAGTGCGTTTGCGTACAAGAAACCGAACAGGAATGCGGTCACCGCGATTGCAACGGTGATGAGCGTTCGCTGTCGAGCCGAATGGCTCGCGGGGCGTACAGTGCGCTGCGGTGGCATGCGTACCGCAGCCATGCGTCCGTAGGCTGGCGTTGAGTTTGTGGGGGCTGGGTACGGCACAGATGGCTGCTGTGACGCATGCTGCGCAAACTGGACGAGACGGGCATTCTCTGCTTGCAACCGAGCCATCTCCTCTCGCGAGCGGAGCAATTCTTGTTCGTCGGCGTGCGCACGCCGCGGGTCGTATCTCATCAATTGCTCCAGTTCAGTCGTGATTGAGATAGTATGTTCCGAAAGTAGCCATCCGTCCCGATCCCATCGCGTTTCGCGAATCAACCAATGCCTAATTCCGCATCACCGAAGGTGGATCGTCATCCGCGTGATGACGAGATCCAACTGCACGGACTTACGCACGTGGGACATGTGCGCGCCAACAATCAGGATCATTTCCTGCGCTCGACGGTGCACCGACGAATCGAGGTGCTGCAAACCAGTCTCACCGATCCGTTGCGGTTGCATCAAGGCGACGAGCGGCTGGCGATCTTGGCAATGATTGCAGATGGTGTCGGTGGGCTCACCGCCGGCGAGACGGCAAGTGCCACCGCCCTCGAAATTGCGATGCAGTACATCACCAGCAGTCTGCATGTCTACGATCGCAACCGTTCGTCCGATATCGAATTCGTCGAACATCTGCAAGACGCAGCGATGCGCTGTCATCAGGGCGTGGTTGCCCGCGCAGTAAGTGAAGGCGAAGGCAAGTCGATGGCTACAACGCTGACGCTTTTTCTGGGCGTGTGGCCGTGGTACTACCTCGTGCAGGTTGGTCACTCTCGCTGCTACCTCTATCGCGATGCCCAATTGACCCAAATTACCCGCGATCAGACCTTGGTCCAGGATCTGGTCGATCAGGGCGTATTCACGCGCGCTGTCGCCGCCATGACATCGGCGCGCGATGTGTGCGAACAGCTGTTGCAGGACGTGCTTGAAGGCGGCGGCACCGACAACGTGACGATCATCGTCGGACGGGCCATGCCGCAGTGAGCTCGATGGCGAAAGCCTATACGACGTTCCGTACCCGTCTGCGCCCGACGAGACTCGTCGTTCTTCGGCTGTCGACGACGCTGTTGATCATCGCCTGTGGTGGCGGCTCACCGACTGGGACGCCCACGTCCGTCACACCGCCTGTCATTACCACGCCAACCGACAGCACACGCACGCCGCCGCCAAGCTACTTCCCCGGCGTCTCATATTTTGGGCAGAATAGCTACATCGAATACATCGCCGGCAATACACCGGTCATTCTGTCGGCGCCGCACGGCGGCGCGCTGGCGCCATCATCGATTCCCGATCGCGTCGCGGCAGCGTGCGGTGTGACGCCCACAACTGTCACCGACGGCAACACGGTCGAACTCGTGCGCGCAATGCAGCAACGATACTTCGTCAAACACGGCAGGTATCCGCACGTCATCATCTCGCATCTGTCGCGCCGCAAACTCGACCCGAATCGGCTGCTACCCGAAGCCGCGTGCGGCAACGCCGATGCAGCGGCGGCACTCAACGAATGGCACGCGTTCATCGACATCGCGAAGCGCGCCGTGCTCGCGTCGAGCGGCAAGGGTTGGTACATGGACATGCATGGTCATGGCCACACCATCCCCCGGCTCGAACTCGGATATCTGCTCGCTGATGCGGATCTCGATCGCTCGGACGCCGCGCTCGACGGGTCGCCCTCGTACGAAAACACGTCAAGCATTCGCACCCTTTCACAATTCGCACCGGTTTCGTTTTCTACGTTGCTGCGCGGGCCTGCAAGTCTTGGCACGCTCTACGCCAACAATGGATTTCCCTCGGTGCCGAGCGCCAGCGACCCTCGCCCGAACGGAAGTGACTACTTCAATGGTGGCGACAACACCGTGCGGCATAGTTGTGGTGCAGGCGCAGCGTCACTTGGCGGCGTAACGGGCGGCAACATTTGCGGGGTACAGATCGAAGCGAATTTTGCTGGCGTGCGCGACAACGCAGCCAATCGGGATCGTTTCGGCGATGTCACGGCGGTCGTGCTGGAGGAATACCTGCGAACGTACTGGGGATTGCGGCTAAGCCCACCGTAAACGGCATAGCTTACTCTTTCGCACACCTCTGCTGGTCGTATCCGCGAACCCTGCGCGCGAATGCGCGTAGTTTTCGAGTGATTCACGGCTGTTTTCAACTTTCCCGCACCACACCTGTGCATGTCCAACACCGGCGATCTATCCCCCGACGAATTCCGCGCAGCTGCGCACGCCGCCGTCGACTGGATTGCGGAATACCTTGAGCACCCAGAGCGCCAGCCGGTGAAGAGTCGGGTTCGCCCCGGTGATATTCGCGCTGCGCTCCCCAACGCTGCGCCGATGACCGGAGAGCCACTCGCGGCAATGATGCGCGATGTACAGGAAATTCTGCTCCCCGGTATCACGCACTGGAACAACCCCGCGTTCTTTGCCTACTTCGCGAACTCGGGTTCTTATCCGGGTATCCTGGGCGAACTGCTGACGGCCGCGCTGAACGCGAACGGCATGCTCTGGATCACCAGCCCCGCCGTTACCGAACTCGAACAGGTGACCCTCGATTGGCTGCGGCGGTTGATGGGTATGGGCGAGGGATGGTTTGGACAGATCACTGATACCGCGTCGGTGAGCACGTTCTACGCGATTGCGGCGGCGCGGGAGGTGGCGGGCTTTGATGTGCGCGGCAAGGGCATGGCTGGTCGAACCGATATGCCTGCGCTACGTGTCTATGCATCTGAACACGCGCATTCATCTGTCGACAAAGCCGTCATTGCACTCGGCATCGGTCACGACAACCTCGTGAAGGTTCCAGCCGATGCGGAGTTTCGCGTGCGTCCAGAGCTGCTTGAAGCCGCGATCAAGGCCGACATCGCCGCGGGCCACCGTCCGATCGCCGTCGTCGCAACCGTTGGTACAACGAGCACCACCAGCATCGACGATGTGCCAGCGATCGTTGCCATCGCGCGCCAGTACAACTGTTGGGTGCACATCGACGCGGCGTACGGTGGGGTTGCCGCGATCGTGCCTGAGCTGCGCTATCTGATGAATGGCGTTGATGGTGCAGACTCACTCGTGGTGAATCCGCACAAGTGGCTCTTCACCCCGATGGATTGCTCGGTGCTCTACACCAGGCGCCCCGACGCACTGCGACAGGCGTTCGCGCTCCTCCCCGAGTATCTGGTCACACGCGGACAGGACGATGTCGTCAACCTGATGGACTACGGCATCCAACTGGGTCGGCGCTTTCGCTCACTCAAGTTGTGGATGGTGCTGCGCGCGTTCGGAGCAGAAGGAATCGCCGAGCGAATTCGGCTGCACTGCGAGCTCGCGCGCGATTTTGCCGGCATGGTGCACTACGAAGGGGGGTGGGAACTCACGGCGCCGGTGCCATTGTCACTGGTCTGTTTTCGCTACGCACCCGCAGGCGCGGACGAGGCGCGCATCGCCGCTCTGAACGCCGACATCATGGAGCGCGTGAACGCACGCGGCCTGGTGTATCTGTCGCACACGAAACTGAACGGGAAGTACACGCTCCGCTTGGCAGTCGGGAATATTCGAACGACGAAGGAGCACATTGAGATGGCGTGGAAGGAGCTCCGAGACGCGGCGGCGTTCGTCAGTTGAACCACCGGGTTCCGAGTAGTTCAGCTCGGAACCCACAACTCGAACTGCACACTCGAAACTGTTCGTTCTCAGTTCTGCTACGGCTCGCCTGCCCCGCTTGTCCCGTCTGCCCCGCCTACCCTCTCCACCGCCTTGCCCGCCTCGGCCAATGCCCTCGTCGCGGCCGCGTGCCGTTTCTTCGCTTTGCGCTCCGTCCGCCGCTTGTTCCAGCGCAAGAACAGCAGCACCGCTGCCGTCACCACCAGTGCGCCCACGACCTCGCCCACAGTTCCTAGGTGTCCTAGCACCCGCACCGCAGCCTCGCCCGCAGCGTAGCCGATCAGCACGAAGAGCACAGACCAGACCGCCGAACCGACAATGGTCGCCGGAATGAAAATCGCGAGAGGGACACGCGCCGCACCGCACGCCATCGGAAGTACAATGCGCAATCCAAACGCAAAGCGGACAAAGAACGAAGCGGTGATTGGATTGCGTCCAACCACTCGCAAAGCCACCGTGCCGGTTGCACGCACCCTCGGCCATTTACGCCTGATCCACTCCCATCTGAGCCGCCCTAGCAGGTACAGCAGCGCGGTGAAAATCCACGCGCCAATCGTCACGGCGACCATCACGCGGACGAGGTCCAGCTCATCCTCGTTGGCCGCAATCCCGCCCAGAATCGGTGAAAGTTCTTCGGTGAGCGCGACTGACAGGGCAAGCGCCCAATACGCCCACCGGCCTCCCGCGAATCCCTCCAAGAAGCCGCCCGCCGCGTACCCCACCAGAACTGTCCCCGATGCGGCGGCAAGCAATGATGGCATGAGGTGCAGGAGTGACTGCATTTACTCGAGGAAGGGAGAAACGGAACGGGGCCCGTGGCATTAAACGCCGTGGGCCCCGTTCAGTGTCAGACACGGAGGCCTAGTAGCAATCTACCCACACTCAATCACCAACGCCCGGGACCGGCATCTCGAACGTTCGGTACTGCCCGGTGTGTGGCGGTGTCAGCCCGACACGGCGCGAGAACCACGACCGGATGTTGTCGAAAATCTCGTAAAAGGTCGGGATTACCAGCAACGTCAGGACTGTGGACGTGATCACGCCGCCGATAACCGCGACGCCAAGCGGTGCGCGGAACTGCGCGCCTTCGCCGTTGCCGAGTGCAACCGGAATCATGCCCGCGATCAGCGCGAAGGTGGTCATGAGAATCGGACGAAGCCGAATCGCACCCGCTTCAATGAGCGCTTCACGCAACGGCATACCGTTTTTCTCGCGCGCCCATTTGGCAAAGTCGATGAGCAGAATCGCGTTCTTGGCCACGATACCACACAACAGGATCACACCGATCAGACTCATGATGTTGATCGTGTTGTGCGTGATCGCGAGCGCGCCCATGACACCGATCAACGACAGCGGCAAGGAGATCAGGATCGCGAGGGGATCGAGGAACGATCCAAACTGAACGACAAGAATCAGATACATCAAGCCGACTGCGACTCCAAGCGCAGTGAAGATGCTCGAAAACACTTCCCGCTGCTGCTCGACCTGGCCACCGGTCGAGAGATGCACGCCTGGCGGGAGGGCGATCTTTGCGGTCTTGGCGTTGATCTCGTTCATCACTTCACTGAGCGAACGCCCGGCGATGTTGCCTTCCACCTTGATCACGTTGTCGCGATCGAGGTGATTGACAACCGCGGGACCCAGCGCGCTCTTGATCTTGGCCACCTGTTGCAGTGGCACCAGCTGCGCGTTGGCCCCCGAGCCAATGCCAATCGGCAACTGCGCGAGATCGGTGCCGCGTGCCCGCGCTTCCGGCGAAAGTCGCACCATCACTTTGCGCGTCTGATTCGTCGGGTCCACCCAGTCGCCCGCATGCAATCCAGCAAAGGCTGGACGAATGGCCTGCGCCACCTGGCCAACGCTCAGACCGAGTGAGCCGGTAAGTCCACGGTCGAGCTGCACGGTGAGTTCCGGCTTCTGACCCTTGGTGCTCAACCCCACGTCCACCGCGCCCGGCGTGGACTTGACCGCTGCCTTGTACTGATCGGCCACGTCCTGCAATGCAGCCTTGTCGGTGCCGCGAAGCTGGAGCGAAATCTGCTTTTGCTGACCGGCAAAATCGTTGGTGAAGACAGAGATGTCTGCACCACCGATGCCCTTGACGTCGTCTCGCATCTGCGCCGCAAGATCTTCCGCACCGCGCTGTCCCTTTGCCCGACGATCGCCTTTCGAGCTCAGCTTCACATACACGCTGGCCTTGTCCACGGCACCACTCGCACCGCCAGCGGTGACGAACGTGTACCTCACCTCCGGATACTTGGAAGCCAGTTGAATCGTTTCTGCCACTTTCTGACGCAAATAATCGATGTTGGCGCCAGGGGGCGTTTCAACCGTCAATTGCACTTCCGCATTGTCTTCGAGCGGAAAGAACCCGCCACCAACGAGTCCGGTCGCTGGCAGCGCGAGCGCGCCGACGAAGCTCAACAGCGCGAGACCAACCATCATCGCGCGATGGTCGAGCGCCCAACCGATGACGCCGCGATAGCCGTTCGCGAGTCCGTTGAACCAGTGATTGAACTTGTCGAGCTGCTTGGTGATCCACGACTTCTCATGCTCTTCCTGATGCGGATCGGCCCAATAGGCGGAGAGCATCGGGTCGAGCGAAAAAGAAACGAACAGCGACACGAGCACCGAGCAGGCAATGGTGAGTGCGAATGGCTTGAACCACTGTCCCGACTCACCCTTCAGAAACGCAATCGGAACGAAGACTGCGATGATCGAGAACGTGGTCGCAGCAACTGCAAGTCCAATTTCGTCTGTCCCTTCGCGCGCTGCCGTGTAGTGGTCTTTCCCCATCTCCACATGTCGGACGATGTTTTCTCGCACCACAATCGCGTCGTCAATCAGAATGCCGATCGCGAGGGAAAGTCCCAGCAGCGACATCGTGTTGAGCGTGAAGCCAAATGCCCACACGGCGACAAAGCTGGCCAGTACCGACACCGGCAGCGCCAAACCGGTAATGACCGTCGAACGCCACGAATTGAGAAACAGGAAGACAACTAGCACCGTCAACAGCGCACCTTCGATCAACGCGCTCTGCACATTGTCAACGGAATTGGTGACGCGCTCGCCCTTGTTCTTGACGATGTCGAGCTGCGCACCCTTGGGCAGCGTCGGACGCAACGCCTCGACTTTGTTGAAGACGGCAGCCGCAACGGCTGTCGTCGAGTACCCCTTCGTCTTCTTGATCTCGATTCCAACCGCATCCTTGCCATTGAAGAGCGCGAGCGTCCGCTGCTCTTCGATGCCGTCGACGGCGGTCGCGACATCGCCCAGTCGCACCACGCGACCGTTCTTGTCTGCGACAACGAGCTGCATGAAATCTTCGGGACTTTCCAGACGACCCTGCAACCGAATCGTGCGCTCATCGAGCGCGCTGGTCACGCGACCGACGGGAACCGCGAGGTTGCCCTGCTGCAACGCGCCGACCACCTGCGGCACACTCACACCGGCCGCCTGCAACCGCTGCGGATCGAGATTGACCGTCAGCTCGCGCTTCACCGCACCGGTAACGCTCACGTCAGCAACACCCGGAATCGAGCGCAGCTCGCGCGTGATTCCAGGATCTGCGAGTTGCGTGAGCTGAGCGGGCGTCAATGAAGTCGAGAACAAGGACAGCGTGACGATCGGCGCGTCCGTCGGACTGAACTTCTTGAGAATCGGCTCTTCCATCTCCTGCGGAAGATCCTGACGCTTGGTGCCGATGGCATCGCGAATATCCTGCGTCGCTTCGGCCAGATCCTTCGAGTAGACAAACTGCGTCGTGATCTGCGCGAAGCCGTCGCGCGCTTCGCCGTTGATCGACTTCACGCCGGAGATCGACTGAATCGCTTCCTCGACGGGCTCGAGGATTTCACGTTCAACCTGGCCGGGCGATGCACCCGGATAGACGATCGTGGTAAGCACGACCGGCGGTTGTACTTCAGGAAATTCGTCGGTCTGCAGCTGCGTCAGCGCAACGACACCGGCCGCGCCGAGGGTGAGCATGGCGACGACGGTGACCAGCGGTCGTTTGATCGCGAAGTCTGAGATGAACATTCGTGGTGCCTGTTAAGGAGAGATCAGTTCTTCTTCGCGGGCGTGCTTGCCGCTGGGGGGGGCGCCGCTGCCGACGTCGTTGCTGCATCGGCGGGAGCGGATACCACAACACTCGTTCCAAGGGAAATGCCGCGCGC
>JAYUWD010000337.1:0-4107 GCA_043753735.1 Gemmatimonadaceae bacterium | reverse complement strand
GCCGCTACCGCAAAAACGTCGTCACACCACCGAGCACGCCAGCCCGTCGCTCCGCCCCCGGCGCCGGCGGGGTTCCCGTTCCTTCTCGACGCTCACCTTCAAACGCAACATCCACCAGCTGCCGTGCTGCGCCCCCCACAGGCGCCGAGAGGCGCTGGACAATGACCCGCTCCTCGAAATAATCCGAAGCACCTAGAATAAGCCCTTCGAGAAACGCAGCCAGTTCGCCGGAGCCCGATACCGAAAGCCGCATTGAATCCGCCCCCTGCAACTCGATGTCGAGATAAGGCGCGGAGTGGCCGGGAAAGAACAGCGCGAACAGGTCGGTACCGACCTCATTCACCTGCAACAGAATAGCGCGCGTCGACGAATAGCGGCGGGTGATGAACGTGAGCTCGCCAAACGCGGGCACCACCAATTGCCGACCCACATGCGCACACGTTTCCGCGTGCGACTTCTTCCGCACCTCGGCCAAGGCAGCAATGAACGCCGACGCGCGCGGCAATGCCCCGTTTGCCACCTGACGTTCAGCACCGACAGCACGAACAGTGGCAAGCGTGTTGTCGCCGAATTCCTGTCGTACAATGTCCTCGAGCAATTCGAGAATGGACGGCATTTCGGTATCGCGCTCCGGGAAAATACGTGAATCGGACCGCGCTCGTTCGCGGGAGTGTCGTCAGCAACGTTTCACAGAGGCATCGAACAGAAAGTCGACGCTGCTGCACGATTCAGCGACAGGTCACACAATGCTGACGTGCACCGCACAGGGATGCAACTCCATATCCTTTCGGCGATGTCGCTTTGAGACAGGCCAGCGAATGACGGGTCGCTTCACCATCGGGTGAAAGGAGAATCAGGGCGCTTTTGGTAGGGTGGTCGAGCCGGACCGAGAGCTCTTGAGCTCGGTGAACAGCGGGAGCATCGCGCTCCACATGGTGTTCGCAACGATCCTGGAGCCTTCAATATTCGGGTGGATGCCGTCGGTCTGATTCAGACGTGGATCGCCCGCGACGCCTTGCAGCAGAAACGGCAGCAAGGGAACGCCGGTCTCCTTGGCAGCGCGCTGGTAAACGGCGTGGAAACGCGCGGTGTAGTCGCGTCCGAGGTTGGTGGGTGCCTCCATCTGCACCAGTAGCATGCTGGCGTCTGGCTGCTGGCGTTTTACGGCGCCAATGAGCGCCACAAGATTGGCGTAGGTTGAATCGGGGTCGACGCCCCGCAAGCCATCGTTGGCACCGACCTCGAGGACGACGGCAGCGGCCGGCTGATCAAGCACCCACCCCGCGCGTCGAAGCGCGCCGGCCGAGGTTTCACCGCTCAGCCCGGCATTCACGATTGTGAGCGGGAATCCTGCGGAGTCTGCTTTGCGTTGTAGGAGTGATGGGTAGGCTTTATCAGGGTCGAGCCCCAGTCCTGCGGTGAGACTGGTGCCAAATAGAACAACTCGGCGGCGCGTCGGCGTGTTTGCGGTGGACGGTGTGGCGGGGGTCGATCCTGCTGCTGTTGCTTGCGCCCCGTCCCCTCCGGTTGATTCCGGGATCGATGGCGCGGCGCGTTGTGTCGATTTGTCACTGCTGCACGCGGTGACTACGACGATCGTAAGACTCAATCCAAGGGCGACGAAAGTCGTCCACCCAAGTCCCTTCTGCTTTGATCGCATGCTTGTCGCCCGCGGGTTGACCAAGGAATACCAGAGTGGCACGCAAAAGCTTGTCGTGCTGAATGATGTCTCGTTCGAAGTCTCGCAGGGGTCCTTCATCTCAATTGTCGGACCATCGGGCAGTGGCAAAACGACGCTGCTTGGACTGCTCGCCGGACTCGATACGCCGAGCCGCGGGACGGTAACCCTTGATGGAACGGACATCGGAACGCTCAACGAGGATCAGCGCGCACAGCTTCGCGGACTGAAAGTTGGGTTTGTGTTCCAGAGCTTTCAATTGATTCCGACGCTGACAGCGCAGGAGAATGTGCAGGTTCCCCTGGAACTTGCCGGGCGAGTGCCGGCTCGCGATGCGATGGCGCGTGCTCGTGATCTGCTCACCCGCGTCGGGCTGGGCGATCGAACGCACCACTTTCCGCAGCAGCTTTCGGGCGGCGAACAGCAGCGCGTGGCGCTTGCGCGCGCCTTCGTGAACGAACCACGCATTCTTTTTGCCGACGAGCCGACCGGCAACCTGGACGGCACCACCGGCGAGCGCATCGTCGAGTTGATGATGTCCCTCAACCGTGAGCGCGGATGCACGATCGTACTGGTGACGCACGATGCCACGCTCGCCGCGCGGACGCAGCGAACGATTCGGTTGCGTGACGGTGTGATTGTGGAAGACGTGATGCATCCGGAATTTGATGTTGCGCGGGCCGCAATGTCGTCAAATCCGGCTGTGGCAATTCGCTGATGACCACCGCTGCCCTGTTGCGACTGGCGTGGCGCGAAAGTCGAACGGCACGCCGCCGACTTGCCTTGTACATGTCGTCGATCGCGTTTGGTGTCGCGGCACTGGTTGCAATCGATTCGTTCGCCGGGAACGTCACGCGTTCGATCCGCGAGCAGTCGCGCACCTTGCTCGGCGGCGACATGTCGATGCAGGCCGGGCGGGTGCTTCCGGCCGTTGTCGACACGTTGCTCGACTCACTCGCGACCAAGGGAATTCCCTCCGCGCGTGTGACAACGTTTGCGTCGATGGCGCTGGTGGAACGATCGGGAAGCACGCGTCTTGTTCAAGTTCGTGCGGTCACACCCGGTTTCCCATTCTATGGCGTGATCGAGACAGTGCCGGCGAATGCGTGGTCGTTGGTGCACGACTCGACGTTCGTGTTTGTTGATCCATCGTTGCTGATCTCGCTGAGCGCAGTCGTTGGTGATTCGCTGCGACTCGGCACGCAGACGTTCAGGATTGCCGGCACGCTTGGCAATGTGCCCGGTGACGCAGGTATCGCGTCGGTGATCGGGCCGCGAGTGTACTTCTCGTCCAAGTGGCTGGCGGCCACGGGGCTGCTGCGCTTCGGAAGCCGTGCGGAATATCAAGTCGTACTGCGCCTTCCACCGGCGCTCGCGACGACCGCCGCAGCGGCAACACTCAAGCGCGACCTGCGTCGGCGTATCGACCCGCGCGGCGCGGCGCAGCAGGAAGCGGCCGAAGCTCGCAACCGTCGTGGCGGAAACCGCCCAGCCCAGGGCGATGCACCCGAAGAAGCTTCACGCACGCCAAACACCGTCGCCATTGATTCCACGCGGCGCGGGGCGCCGGCACCGGCTGTAGCAAACACGAATTCGGCAGCCGTTGATGCGAAGCCGGACAGTGCAAGCGGATTATCATCTTCGGTGCCACCGACACGTGTGCGCATTCGAACCGTCGCCGAAACGGAACGTGACTTTACCGAAGCCGTCGCGCGTCTCGCGGATTTCCTGAGCATCATCGGTTTGATCGCGCTGCTACTAGGTGGCATTGGTGTCGCGAGCGGTGTGAATGCGTTCGTGTCGTCCAAAATCGACGCAGTCGCGGTGCTCCGCTGTCTTGGCGCCACGAGTCGCCAGGTGCTCGGGTTGTACGTTGTGCAGGCGGGGGTGATGGGGTTTGTGGGCGCCACGGCGGGCGTGCTGCTTGGCGTTGCGGTGCAGTTTCTGTTGCCTCGCATTGTCGCCGACTTCCTGCCGATCGACGTGACGATCGCGCTCGAGCCGCGGCCGTTGATATTGGGGCTCGCGACGGGCGTGTGGGTCTCACTCGTGTTCGCGATGCGTCCGTTGCTCGCGCTGCGCCGCGTGTCGCCGCTGCAAGCGATTCGGCGCGATGCCGATTCGCAGGCGTTGCCGCGCGAGTGGAAAGACGTTGCCCGGCTCACCGTCGACGGTCTGCTCGTCGGCAGCATCGTGTCAATCATCGTGGTACGCATCGGTGATCTGCGCGACGGGCTGGTGATCAGTGCGGCCATTACGGGAGCCGTTGCCGTGCTCTGGGTTGCGGCCACGGTGCTCATTGCAGTCGCGCGTCGGAGTACACGCCCGTCGTGGCCATTTGAACTGCGGCAGGGCATCGCGAACCTCCACCGGCCCGCGAATCAAACGCATGCTGTGACGCTCGCACTCGGCTTCGGCGCGTTCCTCCT
>JAYUWD010000336.1:0-4120 GCA_043753735.1 Gemmatimonadaceae bacterium | reverse complement strand
TGCCTGCAAGCGTTGGAGAGGTGAAGGTGCCGATGACGCCGGACGGAAGGTTCTCGGCCCGTAGCGTGACGGTACCAGTGTAATTACCAAGGCGATTTAGAATCACCGCCACCGAGCCGCTGCTGCTGCGCGCAACTGTGCCGGTCGGAGTGGAGAGCGCAACGCTGATGCTCGGTGTGACTGGCGGCGTGACAGGCCCATTGTCGCTACTGCTGCTCGAGCAAGCCGCAAGCGCGAAAGGGAGCAAGGCCAGCGGTAAGAGACGGCGCATTGAGATCATGGCGGGGAAGGGACGAGGGGATGAACGGACGGAACCGGCGGTAAACGGCGTCGTTGCAACAGGACTGTCAATGCAATTTTTGTGCGTAGGTCACAATGTGGTTCCAGTCGCGAACGGAGCCGCTAGATTTCTGTGCGATCCAACGTGATTCTCATTCTGCAAGGCTATTAACTCATGGCGACTGACCTCCTGACCGCTGCCGCGATACCGGCGCTCCCTTCGGTTGAACTCACGGCGCATCCCGCCGACCTGTTCAACATCGATGCCGCGCTGACCGAAGAAGAGCGCGCTATCCGCGCCACCGTTCGCGCTTACGTGGACGAAAAAATCCTGCCAATCATTGGCAAGTGCTACGTCGATGGGCGTTTCCCCAAGGAGCTCATTCCGGAACTCGCGGAGCTGGGCGTGCTGGGCGCGTCGCTCCCTGAAGAGTATGGATGCGCAGGACTTTCTAGTGTTGCGTATGGGCTCATCATGCAGGAGCTCGAGCGTGGCGATTCGGGGATCCGCTCGTTTGCATCGGTGCAGGGCGCGCTTGTCATGTATCCGATCTTTGCCTTCGGCTCGGAACTGCAAAAGCACCATTACCTGCCCAAGCTGGCGAAGGCCGAACTGATCGGCTGCTTTGGTCTGACCGAAGCCGATTTCGGTTCCAACCCGTCGGGGATGGTCACGCGCGCGCGGCAGCAGGCCGATGGCAGCTGGATCATCAATGGTGGCAAGATGTGGATCACCAACGGCTCGATGGCTGACATCGCAATCATCTGGGCCAAGACGGGCGACAGCGTCGAAGACAAGTCGATTCGTGGCTTCATCGTCGACACAAAAACGCCTGGTTTCACCGCACGCGACCAGAAGGGAAAACTGTCGCTCCGTGCCAGCGACACCTCCGAACTCGTGTTCGCAGATGTCCATGTCCCAGCCGACGCACTGCTGCCACTGTCGGGTGGACTGAAGAGTCCGTTGATGTGCCTCACGCAGGCGCGCTACGGCATCTCGTGGGGCGTGCTTGGCGCGGCGCTCGCATGCTTCGAAGAAGCGGTGTCGTACGCGAAGTCGCGCGTCATGTTCGACAAGCCGATCGGTGCCTTCCAGATCCAGCAGGTGCGTCTCGCCGACATGCTCACGGAAATCGTGAAGGGGCAGCTCGTCGCGTTGCATCTCGGACGCCTCAAGGACGCGGGCAACTTCACCCCCGCGCAGGTATCGCTCGCCAAGCGTAACAACGTCGATATCGCGACCAACATTGCGCGCGAAACACGTCGGTTGCTCGGCGGCAACGGCATTCTCGCCGAGTATGGCGCCATGCGGCACATGGCGAACCTGGAGAGCGTGTACACGTACGAAGGCACACATGACATGCACTCGCTGATCCTCGGTCAGGCCATCACGGGGCTGAACGCATTCAAGTAGTCAGGGGATAACTCCCAACAATTTTTCCGGAGTGTTGGCGTGCTTTCATTGCTGTTCGCGAGCATCGTCGCGATGCCACTGCAACAACCCGCTGCGCCGCGACTCGTTCTCGACAAGAAAATCTACGAAGTCCGTTCCGGTGACACGGTGCGCATCAACGCGCGCGTCGTCGATGCAACCGGAAAGGATGTCCCGAACGCGAAGTTCGTTTATGTGACGGTGCCTGACGAAACGGAGCACACCGGACCGTGGGTGGCGGGATGGGCCGGAACGCAAATGGTCATGGTCGTCGCGCTTGTGCCGGGACGGGCACCGCTCGATCCGGTACAGACCGCGCTACGCATTCTTCCCGCACCGGCATCGCGCGTGGAGCTCAACGGCGTGCCTGGCCGCATGGTGGTGGGGCAGGGCGCGACGCTGACAACCGCGGTGTACACCTCGACAGGTGATCGACGCGAGGACGAGCCGCGCTTCTCGACATCAGCGGCAACGATCGCAACGGTCGATGGGAATGGTCGCGTAGCAGCGGTCGGTCCCGGCACGGCAACCATTACAGCAACCGCCGGTACCGCGCGGACGACGCGGACGCTGGTTGTCGTTCCGAACACGATTCGCGCGGTGGTCATCACCGGCGGCGCGGCACACACCCGCACGGGCGACGTCATACGATTCGCAGCGACGGCCCGCGATGCATCTGGAAAGGTCGTCGCTGGGCTTTCACCCAAATGGACACTCGCTCCGGGCGACGGGCTTCTTGATGCCGACGGCTCCTTTGTCGCCTACGAAGCGGGCACGTACACGGTGACGGCAACGCTCGGTAACGTCAGCTCCGATGCGGTCGTGAAGGTGGCGCCGCGCGATGTGCGTCGCGCGACGACCACGTTGGGACGCTTGCCGATCTCGAAAAATCTGGTCGCCGAGTTCTGGCCGCATCCGAACGGGAAAAATGCGTATCTGACTACGATCGGCGACAAGGTGTATGCGCTCGATATCGCCGATCCCGCCAATCCGCGCATCACCGATTCCATCACCGCTGACGCGCGCGTTATCAATGACTTCATGTCGACGCCCGATGGCAAGTTCGGCGTCTTCACCCGCGAAGGTGCGTCTACGCGTCGGAATGGCATCGTCGTCGTTTCACTTGAAGACCCGGCGCATCCAAAACCGATCTCCGAATACACCGAAACGGTGACCGGTGGCGTGCACTCCACGTTCATCTATAGGCAGCCCAAGTTCGGCACGCACGTCTATCTCACCGACGATGCAACGGGCTCGATGCGCGTCATCGATCTCAACGATCCAAAAGCGCCGAAAGAAGTTGCACGTTGGCAGACCGAGCGGCCAAGTGGTCGTACGCTGCACGATCTCGAAGTAAAAGACGGACTCGCGTATCTGTCCTACTGGGACGATGGGCTTGTCGTGCTTGATGTCGGCAACGGCGTGAAGGGCGGCACGCCCACCAAGCCGATGCTCGTTTCGCAGCTCCGCTACGATCTCGACTCGTTGTATAAAAATGTCGAACGCGAGGGCGGCGCTGGTTTCATTCGCGGCACTCACACCGCGTGGCGTCAAGGCAAATACGTGTTTGTCGGCGACGAGGTGTTCTCGGCAAAGCCTCAGGGCGTGCAACTTCCCGGGCTTGGACTTGGCAAGGCAAACGGTCGTCTGCATGTCATCGACGTCAGTGATCTGAACAAGCCGCGCGAAGTCGCCTACTACGAACCCACCGACGGTGGCGCGCACAACGTCTGGGTTGCGGGTGACACGCTCTATCTTGGCGACTACCAGGGCGGTCTGCGCATTGTTGACATCTCAGGCGAATTGCGCGGTGACTTGCTCAAGCAGGGACGCGAAATTGCCAAGGTACATACCGGCGACGCGAAGGGGATGGTGCCCAACGCGGCAATGACCTGGGGCGCCTTTCAGCACAACGGGCTGGTCTTCGCGAACGATGCGTTCAGCGGATTGTGGATCGTGCGCGTCGAGCCGAGAGAGACGAAACCGATAGTGCCGTAACCTGAAGCCGGAGCGGAGACAGGAGAGAGGGACGATCGCGGCAGCTCAGCGGTCGTCCCTTCGCATTGCAATACCGGTGGGCTGCCGCGGAATTTCCATTGTGGCGATCCTTGTAAGTGATACGAGATCGATGACATCGACGGCGCCAGGATCGCTTCCCACCGATTCCTGCGTGACAAACGCATAACGCGAGTCCGGACTGAACGCGATACCGTGCGGAATCTTCTTGGTTGTCGGAACGCGCGCTATTTCGTGGAATGTCTTCGCATCGAGAATGCTGATACTCTGCTGCTTCTTGTTGGTGACGACAATCAGCGCGCCATTGGGTGATGGTTCGACATTGTACGCTCCAATCCCGGTCGGCGTGCGTCGCAGCAGCGCCAACGTGTTCGCATCGCGTTCCTGCACCTC
>JAYUWD010000335.1:0-4132 GCA_043753735.1 Gemmatimonadaceae bacterium | reverse complement strand
CGCGTCGATGGTGGCGCCCGCATTCCAGTCCGGCGGCAGCACGCCCATCAACGACCGCACGAAGAAGTCGTTGCGGCGACGATTGCCGTCCGGGCCGGTCGCGCCATGACCGCCGTTGGGCACCACCAGCAGCTCAAAGTCCTTGTGCGCGCGAATCAGCGCATCTGCGACCTGCAACGTCGACGACGGGTCGACATTCGTATCGAGCTCACCGACCGCGAGGAAGAGCTTGCCCTTGAGCTTGTGCGCGTTGTCCACGTTCGACGAAGCACCGTAGTGCGGGCCCAACTCGCCCATCCACTGCTCGTTCCACCAGATCTTGTCCATGCGGTTGTCATGACACCCCGAACTGGCAAAGCCGGCCTTGTAGAACTCCGGGTGAAAAAGCAGCCCTCCCAGCGTGTTCTGTCCGCCGGCCGATCCGCCGTAGAGTCCGACGCGCGTGATGTCGTAGTAGGGATACTTCGCGTTGACCGCCTTGTGCCAGAGAATGCGATCCGGGAAACCGGCGTCACCCAGATTCTTGTACGCGTAGTCGTGGAAGGCCTTGGAGCGATTGTTGGTCCCCATGCCATCCATCTGCACCACCACGAAGCCGAGTTCGGCCGTACTCGCAAACGCCTGTCCGCCACCCCACGTCTTGGGCGTGAACGATCCCTGCGGTCCCGCGTAGATCGACTCGAGCACCGGATACTTGCGGTTTATATCGACGACGCTGGGACGCACGATGATCCCCCAGATGTCCGTGACGCCGTCACGCGCCTTGGCCACGAACACTTCGGATGGACGGAAGCCGGCCGCGATCGCTGCCGACATGTCCCCCTTCTCGAGCGGCAGCATCTTGCGGTCGCTCACGCGGCGCAACTCCACGACCGGCGGCATGTCCACGCGCGAATACGTGTCGACGTAATACGTGCGATCGGGCGACCACGTCAGCTCGTGCATGCCGTTCGCTTCGGTATACGTCACCAGTCCGGTGCCGTCGAAGTTGATGCGGTAGAAGTGCACGAAGTAGGGATCCTGATCGGGATTCTTGCCGACCGCGCGGAAATAGATCTGTCGCTTCACGACATCCACGCTGTCCACATAGCGCACCACCCACGGTCCCTTCGTTACCTGCGTCTTCACCTTGCCCGTGACACCGTCGTACAGGTACAGGTGATTCCAGCCGTCACGCTCCGACATCCACAGCAATTCGCGCCCATCGTCGATGTCGAAGCGCCAGTTCTTTCCGGCGTCGGACAGATTGGGCGTGGGGGCACGGTACGCAAAAAACGTCTTCGGTTCTTCGCTGATCACGGTGCGGACCTTTCCGCTGGTGCCGTCCACCTCGAGCACGCGGTACAGCTGATGCCCGCGCTGATTGTATTCGAAGGTGAATGCACGCCCATCCTTCTTCCACACTGCACGCGAGATCTGGTACGCGTTCGGAAAGAGCGCATTGTCGATCACCACCTGTGACCGCAATGCCACGTCGAAGAGCACCGGCTGATGCATGTCGAGCGCGTCGCCCGGCTTGCGATAGATCGCATTCGAGTTGCCCGGCGTAAGCGTCCCGGTGTTCTCATAGCGCGGCTGCAACTGATCGGTGGGGGACGACCGCACGAAATGCACGATGCGATTGAAGCCGGGATCGCGACGACGATACGCCACCAGTCGCTTGGAATCGGGTGACCACTCGACGGATTGCAACTGGTACGCGTTGCCGTCGGCGCCATCCTGACTGAGCTGCTGCGCTGGTGGCGTCGCGTCGGCCATGCCATTGGCACCGCGACCGCCCGCAACCGGCGCTGCTGCTGACTGAGTTATTGCCGGGCGAATCGCGATGTTGGCGTTCTGGATGAACGCGTCCCACTTGCCGTCGGGCGACGTGCGTACCGGCGACGCCGCAGCGCCATTGGCTACGCGTCCCGCGCCGCCCGGCAGCGCGCCTGCCGGGCCCGCCCCACGGCCCGTGCCGCGCCCGCCGTTGCCAATCGCCGAGCCGATGCGTGTGCACACGTAATCGGTGAAGGTGCAGCGCCAGCGCGCGTCACCGGCATCCGCTTCAAGCTGCTGCAGATCGGCACCCATCGTCACGGTCGTGAACGGCAGGGTGATCGGCGTGACCGTCGTGCCACTCGCGCTGCGTACCGCGGCTGCCATCCGATCGTGATCGAACGCGGGGCGCGTGGACCACGTCTCTGCATCGCCCACCACAAACCGGTGACCACCGGCGACCGACACGCGATACCAGAAGCGGTTCAACGAGCCCACCCACGTCACACCGCCATCCACCACGCCAACCGTCAGCTCCGCGTACTTCTGACCGATCGTGGACGCACGTCGATAATCCTCCAGCGTCCCCTGCGCGTCGGCTCGACCGGCTGCAACTGAAAGAAGCGGTAGTACGAGTGCGGCGCGGTGCAACAACCACCACACAGTTGACGCGCGTACGGGTCGCTGGGTCGTCGTCTTCAGTCGCATGATGTGCTCGGAGAATGCGGTGGGATCCCCTGCGTGATGCAGGAGAATGGGTGCTTCGGCTGGCAACGGATCAAAACGACACCGTGAGCGAGCGGCCTTCGTAGCGCACGGTCTTGGCCGTCCCGTCGGGGAGCAGCAACACGCGGAAATCACGCGTCACCGGAAGATTTGTCGCGCCACGCGGTGCAGCCGGCGCAATCGTCAACCGCTTTACGCGATCGCTCCACGACAGCCGCGTCCAACTGCCGCGCCCCTGCAGATACTCCTGACTCCTGCCATCGTCGTCGTACAGCGTGAATGTCCCGTCGACGCCGCGATACACCCGCAACGTGGTCGGCTCCGTCACCGGCTCACTCGCGTACTGCCGCACCGGGTCGACCGGGATGATGGCGCCCGCGCGCACATACATCGGCATCGTCGCCAGGTTTACGGCGCGCGAGATGGTGCGCGCTCCGTCCACACGCTCGTTCGTCCACCAGTCGTACCACATACCGGCGGGCAGATACACGTCGCGTGACGTCGCACCTTTGGTGAAGACCGGTGCCACCAGCAAGTCGCGTCCCCACAAATACTGCGAGCCCAGTCCTCGAACTTTCGCATCGTTCGGGTAGTGCAGCCACAGTGCGCGCATCAACGGCATGCCGTCATCGCGCGCCTCGCGCGCCAGCGTGTACGTGTACGGCATCAGCGCATACCGCAACTCGGCGTATTGCTTGGCCACCGGCTCGATGGCCGGATTGTTCAGCTCCGACAGCAGCGGCACGCGACGATCGTCGTCGGCGACCGCCGTGTTGCTGTTGCTCGTTTCGCGCGGGCCGAGTTCGCTGAGGCCCCATCCCCACGGCAGGCGAGTCCACCACGCGCGACCGTGCGAGCGGAACGACGGCGTGAAGGCCGCGAACTGGAACCAGCGCGCGTACAACTCACCAGTGAGTTCGTTGTTGGGATAGAAGCCGCCGATGTCCGACCCCCAGAAGGGGCTGATGCTCAGCGAGTAGTTGAGACCCACGGCGATCTGTCCCTCCAGCGTCTTCCACGACGACTCGGTGTCGCCCGACCACACCCATCCGCCCCACTGCGCAATCCCTGGATATCCGTTGCGGTGCAGACTCCACGGCCGCTCGTTCGGCTTGGTCGAGAGCGACCCCTGGTAGTAGAGCTGATGTCGCTTCACGCGCTCAAACAGGTTGAACCAGTCGCCTTCGTCAGGCCAGAACGCATCGACCCCACGGTTCACCAGATCGACATGCTGTCCCCAGTACGTCTGGATGTGCGAGCCGTCGAGCGTTTCGCCTGCCTTGGCCGGAATGGTGCCGTGCAGCGTCGGCAGCTTGTCGCGGTCCCACGGCACCATGTGCATCACCACTTTCACATTGCGCGCATGCATGTCAGCCAACACGGCCTTCCCGTCGCGTGTGAACACGTCGGGATTGAATGCAAACGATGGCTGCCTGGTGTTCCAGCCGCGCGGCGTGAAGCCGGTGCCCAGATAAATCACCGCGTCGAGTGGAATGCGCTTGGTGCGGAACGTGTCGATGATGCCCATCATCTGCACGTCGGTGTCGAGCGTGCGATGCGACTGCATGTAGCCAAGAGCCCACTTGGGCGGTAACGCGGCGGGACCGGTAATGGTGGAAAAGTCCTTCATCATGGCGACGGGATTTTT
>JAYUWD010000334.1:0-4162 GCA_043753735.1 Gemmatimonadaceae bacterium | reverse complement strand
ACGCTGGTCACGCTCTCCGTGAACGAACGCCGCGGCGAGATCGCCGTGCTTCGCGCGATCGGCACGCAACGCACCGGCGTGTTGCAACAAGTACTGCTTGAAGGATTGATGTTGAGCGGCGCAGGAATCACTGCCGGTCTTGGACTGGGAGTGATCACTGCTCAGTGGTTGAACACGATTTTGCGCGACTTTCCGGGTTTGCCCGCGGAGTTCAACTTTTTCGTCTGGAGTCCGGGCGCAGCTTGGCGCGCTCTCGCGCTGCTGCTCGTTTCAGGAAGTATCGCGGGACTGTTGCCTGCGTGGCGCGCGGCGTCGACACCTGTTGCACGCGCGTTGCGCGAGGAAGCTGTCGGATGATTCTGCGGTGTGTGGATGTCGCGCGAGCGTATCGTATGGGCGACGCGACCATTGCGGCGGTGCGTGGCGTATCGCTCGATATCGAACGCGGGGAATTTGTTGCGATCACGGGCCCATCGGGGTGCGGCAAGAGCACGTTGCTGCACCTGCTCGGCGCTGTGGATGTCCCCACGTCCGGCTCTGTGACGATTGATGGCCGCAGCACGTCGGCACTGACCGATCGCGAGGCAACCGATTTTCGTTTGCGTCACATCGGTTTTGTTTTTCAGCGGTTCTATCTCATGCCGACGCTGTCGGCGGCGGAGAACGTCGAGCTGCCAATGGCTGAAGCTGGCGTGAAGCGCGCAGTGCGGCGCGCACGCGCGCGAGAATTGCTTGGCTACGTGGGACTCGAGCGTCGCAACGATCATCGTCCAACGCAGCTTTCCGGTGGCGAACAACAGCGTGTCGCGATCGCGCGGGCGATGGCAAATGGGCCATCGCTGCTTTTGGCCGACGAGCCCACTGGTGAACTCGATGCGGAGACCGGCGCAAGTTTGCTTGAACTCTTTGGTCGGTTGCACCGCGACGGAACAACGTTGGTATTCGTAACACACGATGCCACCGTGGCGCGTGCGGCGGCACGTGTCGTGCGACTCAAGGACGGTCGTGTTGAATCGGACACGCGCAATGCGACCACGAATGCAACGGCGGCCGGCATGGAGCCGATCGCGTGAACAGCGGCGCTGCTCGAATGTTCCTTGTGTGGCTGCTGGCGTGGCGAAGCGTATCGTATCGACCGTGGCGCTCGCTACTGCTCTGCGCAGGATTTGGCGTTGGTGTCGGTGTGATGATTGTGCTGCTTGCAGTCGGCGAAGCGATGGTGTCGCAGGCAAGTCAGGAGCGGTTGGTTGGCGGTGGTGAAGTGACGATTCTCCCAGAGGGAATCGATATCGAGGTGCTCACCACGGGTGGACTTGGCGGCCTTTTCTTTTCTGTGCCTAATGCGCGGTTTGTGCACCGGCAGGTGCTCTCCGCGCCCAGGCTGTCCGATGTCGTGACGACCGTGGCGCCGCAGCTGGAAGGGAAGCTGCTCTATCTGACCACCGCTGATGGCGTCGAACATCCGGTGCGGGCGAGTGGTGAGATTCCATCGGCAAGTCGTGCACTCGGCGCAGTCCCGACGATCAGTTCCGGCACGTGGGACGATGATGCTGGCGATCGGCGGTGGGTCACGCCAACGCTGGCCGAATGGCGCCACGACATCGATCACTTTCACACGCCGCCCGCTGGGCTGGCTCATCGCGAGACGTGGGGCGAGTGGCACTATTTCAATGTCATCTCCGCTGATGCGTCACGGTGGGCGTTTCTTTCGTTCATTGTCGGCGGTGATGTCGAGAGCGACAAGTGGGCGGGGCAGATACTGGTGACATTGCACGAACGGGGGCGCACGCCCCGACGATTCAGCGCGTCCGTGCCCAAGGAACGTGTGCGGTACTCCACGCGCGATGCCGACCTGGTGATTGGCGATGGGTCCGTGCATCTGCTCGACGATGGCCGCTATGCAGTTCGTGCAACGGTGCGCGAAGAAGGGACGGGCACGCCCATGAGCGTCGATCTGGTTGTCACGCCATCCGAGCGGGTTGACTTTCCCGGGGCAATGCTGGTGAGTGGCGACTTTGCATCGGGCTACGCGGTGCCTGGGCTCCGTGCCAAGGCGACCGGGTCAATTTGTGTCGTGAAGCGGTGCGATAACTATGAAAATGCGCAATCGTATCACGATCACAATTGGGGCGGATGGCAAGGCGTGTCGTGGGAGTGGGGTGCCACGCGTGCTGGTGCGTACACAGTGCTGTACGGGCGCGTCACGCCCGAGGACTCGATCGGTGCCAGCGCACCGCTCTTTGTGTACGTCGCCGACAGCAGCGGATTTCTGGCGCTGTTTCGGCCGACAACCATCAGCTACGACGACGCGCGCACCGTCAACACTTCAAGCGGCCCACTTCGCGTTCCGGCCCGCGCCATGCTCGTCGACGTGCGAGGCAGTGACACGCTGCGACTGTCACTCACGATCGACGACGCGCTTGCTACCGATACACGACGCGCCATCGCTGAACGCGGTGACGGAACCGAACCACGTTCATTACGCCATCCCTGGTTCGTGCAGATGGCGGGTGAAGCCGAGATTTCGGGCCGAGTCCGCGGCGCTGTACTGGCAGGCCGCGGACGTGGCTTTTTCGAGACGTATCGGTAGCTGCGTCGCGCGCGAACATGTTACGCGTGTACTACACATGTTTGAGCAGTAACGTACACGCACCATCGTCAGTGTTGCTCCGGACAGCTCGCCGTCCTATGTAAAATCTGAAACGAAGCGCGTCAGTCCAGGCTTGGTCGCGGTCCCGCTGCCGAATGCGGCTGTCGACCTTTCCGCTTACCTTTCCCTCATGACCACACCGGACACTTCGAAGATGGACAACACGGCTGGGTTCGCCGTACGAGTCCCGCCTTTGTCACCGGACGCGGCCCAGCGGCTGCTGCGCGGTGAATCCCGTACTCCGCACGACATACTGGGCGCGCACCCCGCAGTATTCGACGGTGTCCAGGGTGTGGTCATCCGGGCGCGCCACCCGCGCGCAGAGGCGCTATCGGTTGTCGTGAATGGCTCCCGCCACGCGATGGAACGCGAACACGACGAACTGTTCTCGATCTTTCTGCCGCGCGCGCCGCTGCCGTTGCCCTATCGATTGTTCGTTGAACATCGCGACGGCATGAGCGACGAGTACGACGATCCGTACCGCTTCCTGCCGACGCTTGGCGATATGGATCTGCATCTCTTTGGTGAGGGGCGTCATCTTCGTCTCTGGGAAAAGCTTGGCGCGCATCCGCGTGTGATTGACGGGGTTGCCGGTACATCGTTCGCGGTCTGGGCGCCAAATGCGACGCGCGTATCTGTGATCGGCATGTTCAACGGCTGGGATGGCCGAGTGCACGTGATGCGGATGCTCGGTGCGAGTGGCGTCTTCGAGATCTTCGTGCCCGGCGTCGACGCAGGCACATTATACAAGTTCGAGATTCGATCCCCTAGCGGGCGGCTTCGCATCAAGACCGATCCGTTCGCGGCCAAGATGGAGCAGTCACCCGGGCACGCATCAATCGTTGAACGTCGCGGGCATCACGAGTGGGCAGACGGCGCATGGCTGGCGCGTCGTTCCGACGCCGATCCCGTGCGCGAACCGATGAACGTGTACGAGGTGCATCTCGCGTCATGGATGCGCGGTGATGAGAATCGCGTGCTTACGTACGGTGAGCTGGCGCCATTACTGGCCGCGCATGTCAAGCGGCTCGGCTTCACGCACATCGAACTGCTGCCTATTCAGGAGCATCCGTTTGGCGGGTCGTGGGGCTATCAGGTTGGTGGTTACTTCGCGCCCACGTCGCGGCACGGCACGCCCGACGACTTTCGCGCGTTTGTGGACACGTTGCACCAGGCGGGAATTGGGGTCGTGCTCGACTGGGTTCCCGCGCACTTTCCGAAAGACGACTGGGCGTTGCGTCGCTTCGATGGGACCGCCTGCTACGAGCATGAAGATCCGCGGCTTGGCGATCACCCCGAGTGGGGAACGCACATCTTCAATTACGCGCGTTATGAAGTGCGCAACTTCCTGCTGGCGAACGCGCTGTACTGGATCGAAGAGTTCCACATCGATGGACTGCGTGTGGATGCTGTCGCGTCGATGTTGTATCTCGACTACGGACGCGAAGCCGGAGAGTGGCTGCGCAATCGGTTGGGCGGACGCGAAAATCTCGAGGCCGTGTCCTTCCTGAA
>JAYUWD010000333.1:0-12488 GCA_043753735.1 Gemmatimonadaceae bacterium | reverse complement strand
GCCGCGACCGCTTCGCGTATCAGGGCTTTGACGGCATTCACTTCGGTGACGGGATCGACAGCGAATTTCTTGTGGTTGACCTGGAAGTGGTCACCCTGGATGAAGATTGGTCCGGTGTATCCCTCACGAAGCGCGGCAGCAAGAATGACCGCGACATATTCGGACGGACGTTGTTCGGTGTAGGCAATTTCGGAGCGTGCGATCTCGAAAATGAACGCGCCAGCATCCATGGCCAGCGCCGTGCGGAAGATCGCCCGTGCGGTGTCATATGTCGCACAGCGCACATTGATGGCGGGCACCGTGAAGCCGCCACATTTGCCCTGACCACGCGCGATGTAGAGGTCGTGGATCGACGCGGGGCGCACTCCGACAATTTGACCGAGCTCCCAGATGAGCCAACGCGCAACGGTGCGTTCGCCCTCGTCACCAAAGACCGCCTGGTGGACCATGGCGTCAAGATGTGCGGACTTGAGCGCGGCGGCGTCGTGCAACTGCACTTGGCCACCGTCAACCGTAACGGCGCCGCCAAGGAGAGCAGACGCGGCAGTTTTGGTGTCGGGCATTCGTGTCGGACTCCTGTCCGGCTGCCAGAAGCAACCGGTGTGGCTTCATGTGGAGAGACGAGGGCGGCACTGACCGCGTCTGGAAAATATAGTTCGTACTTGGCTGCTAGCCGGAGTTTTGCACCGTGTGGCCGGTTGCGGTGCTAAGCGGTTGTAAAGGCGCAGGATATGGTCGAAGCGCGGTATATGCTACTAACTCGTGGAAATGCCGAGGACGTCGATCAGTCGCGTCTGGGACGGCGTCGAGGTTTCGAGGTGGTGGGTCTGGCGCGTGCGACGGCCGCGCGGCGGATCTGCGTGAACTCGGTGAAGAGGGTGTCGACCTTGATACTGCGGACGGAGCGCGAGGCGCAGCGGATCCTTGAAAGTACGAAACACACTTTCGACAACCGATTGGCCGCGATACGTGCGAACGATGTCCCCGGACAAAGTGTCACTTATCTCCCCACTGTTCAGCTACGGAATATGCTGGCAGCGGGTCGGCGTTGCGGTTCGTTTTCGATTAACGCGCAGCTGTCGGAGCGCGTGAGTGTTTCCCATGTCACGCCACGGCCTTGAGCTTGGCCGACGTCATCACCCACGCTCCGTTTCGAAACTCGAAGGACAGAAGTCGAACTGATCCGCCCACAGCGGACTCGTCGCGCTGTAATTGAGTGCGGTGGTAAAGACCAATCTCAATCGACAGTGATTTTCCCGTCTTAATCCACCGAGGTGAAAAGTATCTGATCACGGTTATCCCCTCCGCCAAGGAACATCGCCGGTGTGTGCGAACAACAGCGCACGACACGGTGCTGTCCCAAAATTGCAATCGCAGTGAGCGGCCAGCGAGTGCGACGTTTCGCTCACTACTCCGATCACGCTGAAACCCCAACGTTGCCGCAAGACTGTCAAGCGCCTCCGCGTCCATCACGACATCCTCGCCTATCCCGACGACTCTGTTTCCACGCGCGTCTCGCAGATCGAAAACGGCTGCTGACACGTCCCGAAACAGGCGATCACCCGACAGCTTCGACTGGGCGTGTGCCACAGATTCGAAAATCATGAGCGCAACAACGTTTACGAGTAGCTTCTTCAGCCCATGCATGCGTACCCCGTCTGATAAGCCAGTCCAGTTGTCGGATCCGACTCTGACGCGCTTATGGTGTCGCGCAAATTCGGCTACCGCTGAAAACTCACGCTAGACGTGGTAGCGCGTGTCGGGCTTGGGGAGCGCATCCCATTCAGCGCGCGCCGCCTCGCTGCCGGGTTTGCCGAGCATCGCGTATGCGAAATTCTTGCCAAGCTCGACACCTGGCTGATTGAACGCGTCAACGCCGTACAGTTCACCCGCGTACGCGGTAGCCAGGGCGAAGGTTTGCATCAGCGCGCCAACGTGCCACGCGTCCACCGCGTCGAGCGTGATTGTGGCGTTGAAGCGACCGCGAGCAGCAAGCGCCCCGGCCGTCGCGCGACGTTCGACATCCAGCAGCTCGCCAAGCGTGTGCCCACCGATGTAGGCGAGCTCGGGGATATCTGCATGCCGGGATGGAATCGGGCCGTCGGCGATGCGTCCGTTGACCGAGATGAACGTGACGGTCTTGTCGAGCGGCCCTTCCATGAACAGCTGCACCTGCGAATGCTGATCAGTGGCACCGAGCGCCGGCAGCGGTGTCGGGCCGGCATGCGTGCCATCGGGGCGAATCTTCCCCAACGACTCGGCCCACAGTTGCACGAACCACAGTGCGATGTCGCGCAGGGGATCAGAGTACGGCATCAGCACCTGTACATGACGTCCGTGTTGTGTATCCGACAGCCACTGCAGCACGGCAAACGTACCTGCCGGATTCACGCTCGGATCCGTCGACTCGGCGCGCGTGGATATGTCCGCCGCGCCGGCCAGCAGGGCGCGAATATCGATGCCGATCAGTGCCGCCGGCAGCAAGCCAACGGGCGACAGCACGGAGAATCGCCCGCCGACGTTCTGTGGAATGTCGAGTGTCGTGATTCCTTCCGCACGGGCGATGCGACGGAGTGCGCCTACTTCGGGGTCGGTCACGAAAACGAGATGTTCGCGCGCCGGCTTCTCGCCCAGTGCATTGGCCAGCGCGTCGCGCACGATGAGATACTGCGCCATCGTCTCGACCGTGCCGCCCGATTTGGAGACAACGAGGACCAGTGTATTCGCCAGATCGAGACGCGTCAGCACTGTGCCTATCGTCGACGGATCGACGTTATCCAGCACATGCAACCGCGGGAAGTTGTTGCGACTCGCGCTGTCGAGTGCGTTCCATGCGAGCGGGCGAAGGGCCGTGCGTAGCGCAATCGGGCCCAGTGCTGAGCCACCGATGCCAAGCAGCAACACATCGGTAAAACGCCCCTTTGCATTTTCGGCAACGGCCAGCGTGCTGTTGAGCATCGCTTCGTTCGTGGGCAACGTGAGGAAGCCAAGGCTGCTACGCTTGGATTGGACGGCCGCGTGGGCGGCGACGAATGCGGCACGCGCGCCCTGCCATTGACTGTCGGAGATACCGGCGCCGTTGGGGAGCGCGCCAACCATCATGTTCGTGAAATCGATCGCGAGCGTCATCGTGTCATCGATCCGGTTCGAGGTGCGTGCAGAAAAAAGTGCAATCGCTACTGAACTTCCACGACCAGGCCGTCGTACGCGGGCGCAATGCCCGCCGGCAGTTCGGCGACAAGATCGGCGTGAAACGATTCGTGCGTGAGGTGCGTGAGAAATGTCTGCTCTGCGCCGATGCGTTCGGCAACGGCGACCGCTTCGCTGATCGAGAGGTGCGTGGGGTGAACCTTGTGCATCAAGGCGTTGAGTACGAGCACGCGCACACCGGCGAGCGCAGCCAGTGCGGAGTCGGGAATGCTCTTCGCATCGGTGACGTAGGCGATGGGTCCAACCCGGTAGGCGAGAACTTCTGTACGTCCATGTGGCACGGCAATCGGCATGATCTCGGTGTTGCGCACGCGAAACGGAATGCCGGCGGTGACCTCCACCGGAGCGCCTTCCGGTTTGGTCGTGCCCGGCAGCGGTCGCATGCTGCTGTCCACGATGTAGGGGAAGCGCGCACCGATCGTGGCGAGTGTTTCCGGTGAACCGTACATCGGCAGCGCGACATTGCTGCGCATCGTGAAGGCGCGCAGATCGTCGATACCGTGAATGTGGTCGGCATGTTCATGCGTGTACAGCACGGCATCGATTGCACGCACATTTGCCGCGACGAGCTGCAGTCGCACTTCGGGCGGTGTGTCGATGAGCAGGCGCGTGGCATCATCCGTTTCGATCAGGGCACCACAACGGGTACGCTTGTCGTGCGGATCAGTCGAGTGACACACGGCGCAATCGCACCCGATCTGAGGCACACCAAAGCTCGTGCCTGTGCCCAGTATCGTCAGTTTCACAGGACGCTCACGGCCACGCGCAGGTATGGGCGTAATTTACAGGCGAACGATGACCGTGCATCGTGCAGGAACGAAGAATTTCGCGCACGACGCACGTCGTCACACCGTCTCGACCTTGAGCAGATTGGTCGTACCCGGAACGTCGAAGGGGACGCCTGCCGTCACCGCGACACGATCGCCGCGCGTCACGAGTCCCATGTCGAGCGCGTCGCGCAGTGCCATCGCGACCATGTGATCGTAGCCACGCGCCGTGGGCACGAGACGCGGCACGACGCCCCACACCAACGAGAGCTGACGGCAGACGCGTGGCTGATCGGTGAGTGCGAGGATGGGCACATGCGGTCGATGTGACGCGACGATGCGCGCGGAAAAGCCGCTTTTGGTGAAGACGACAACAAGGGGGGCATCGAGCATGCGGACCGCCGCAACCGTCGCGGCCGCGATGGCTTCTTCGGTGTTCATGCCGACCGTGCCGCGTCGTTCAGCGCGCGGACTTTGCGAGGGACGCGGATGCGTTTCGATCTCGTTGATGATTCGACGCATCGCTTCGACGGCCAGACGCGGATACGCGCCAGCGGCCGTTTCGGCGGAAAGCATCACGCAATCGGTGCCGTCGAGAATCGCGTTGGCCACATCGCTGGCTTCAGCGCGTGTGGGGCGCGGATTCTCGATCATGGACTCGAGCATCTGGGTGGCCGTGATCACCGGGCGTCCCATGCGATTGGCCAGCGCGATGATCTTTTTTTGCGCGATCGGCACTTCTTCGAACGGGAGTTCGACACCAAGGTCACCGCGCGCGACCATCACCGCGTCCGACGCGCGCAGGATTTCTTCGATGTTCTGCAGCGCGATGTCCTTCTCGATCTTCGCCACGATCAGCATCGTTTTCGGAATCAGCAGACGCATCTGCTCGATGTCGTCGGCGCGACGCACAAAGCTCAAGGCCAGCGCGTCGAGATCATGTTCGACGGCAAACTCGAGATCGGCGCGATCTTTTTCCGTGAGCGACGGCGCAGACACGGCGATGCCGGGCAGATTCATCCCCTTGTGGCTGGAGAGCGTACCGCCGTGCAATACCGTCGCCGTCACGCGCGGAGAATTCACCGCTGTCACCAGCAATTCGATCAGGCCATCATTGATCAGAATGCGATTGCCGGGCGACACGTCCTGCGCAAGCAGATCGTACGTGATCGGGATTTCGTCATGGCTATCGTGCTGTTCTTCCGGAACCAGAACGACGCTTGCGCCGGCTTCGAGTTGACGCGGCGCGTCGAGATCGCCGATACGAATGCGCGGTCCTTGCAGGTCTCCGAGAATCGCGACCGAACGACCGAGGGCCGCGGAGACTTCGCGCACCGTGGCAATCGTTTTTGCATGTTGTTCGTGCGTGCCGTGCGAAAAGTTGATGCGCGCGACATCGAGTCCGGCTTCGATGAGACTGCGAATCCCTTCGGCGCTGTTGCACGCGGGTCCCAGCGTGCCGACGATCTTGGTGCGCGGCACATGGCGGCGCTGGAAGGGAACGGCGTTCGGATCGCCTTCAGGCGAGGCCGCCGCAGCGCGTTCAGGACCGGTGCGCGGGATGGTCATATCGAATTCGTCCGTTTCAGTGACTGACAACTGCCGTTACTCCTGATGCAAGGGAAGCGGACTCCGTGAGGGCGGCGCGCTTGCGGGCAATGCCAGCGAGCAGCGTGACAAACGATTGTTCGAACGAGGCCAGTCCTTCCGCGAGCAAAGTATCAGTGACGGCGGCGAGTGAAATTCCAAACGCTTCGAGCGCTGCGAGTGTGCTGGTGGCGCCATCGAGATCGCTCGCCACCGACTGGGGGCGCGTTTCGCCATGATCGCGGAACGCTTCGAGCGTTGCAGGCGGGAGCGTATTCACGGTGTCGGTGCCAACCAGTTCCTCGACGTAGATCACATCGCGATATGCGGCGCTTTTGGTGCTCGTGCTGGCCCAGAGCGGACGTTGTACCCGAGCGCCTTGAGCCAAGAGCGTGGCCCAACGCGAACCGGCAAACGACTGGGTAAAAAGACGATACGCCAGCTTGGCGTTGGCGATCGCGGCCTTACCCTTGAGTGCGCGAAGGGCGTCGGCGTTTGCGGCATCTGCGGCGGCCATCGTGTCGAGCTTCTTGTCGATCGCCGAATCGACGCGGCTCACAAAAAAACTCGCGACCGAGGCGATGCGATCGATCGCATGGCCCGCGGCGGCGCGATCTTCGAGTCCGCCGATGTACGCCTCGATCACGCGCGCATGTGCGTCGATCGCAAAAAGAAGCGTCACGTTCACATTGATACCGGCCGCAGTCAGACGACGTACCGCGGTGGCGCCTTCAGGCGTTCCGGGCACCTTGATCATCAGGTTTGGCCGATCGACCAGCGCCCACAGCTTCATCGCTTCGGCCACCGTTCCGTCGGCATCACGCGCCAACTCCGGCGAAACCTCGAGGGAGACATAGCCGTCCACCGCATGCGTGGCGTCGTAGACAGAGCGGAACCGGTCGCAGGCGTCGCGCACGTCCGTTGAAGCAACCGCTTCGAAAACGTCGCGATCGGAGAACGAGGTCGGGAGCGACGCAACCTGCGCATCGTACGCGACGCCTTCGGCCAACGCCTTTTCGAAAATCGTGGGGTTGGACGTCATGCCGGTGAGGGCATCCTCACTGATCCGACGGGCGAGGTCCCCGTTCGACAGCATGGTGCGATCGATGTAGTCCAGCCAGAGTGACTGACCGGCAGCGTGCAGTGTATGAAGGCGCGTTGACATATCTAGGCGTAGTGAGTTCAGGACTTTGCATGGTAACCCCCGGCGTGCGACTCCCGCGAGTGTCGCGTTCCGGCTCATTCCCGACCGAACCCGACCGGCACCAATGCACGAGAGCCGCCGCACCTTCAGCGCTGCGTTCCACCCTTCCATCAACGAAGCTGTCATGGTCGCTCCCCACTTCAGACGCCACGCGGGACTCAAAGTAGTCATAACATTTGTCGGACTTGCCGCTCTTGCCAGCGCGGCGGCGGGAGCGCAGGGGGCGCCCGACCGCCCGAATCAGTGCGTCACCCCCGCCGCACAGGTTGATCGAGTGGCAGAGACTTCTCCAGCGGACATGCCAATCACGGAACCGCTGGTCACCTTCGATTCGGCATGGTCCATCATCGCACGCACCCACTGGGACACGACCTACAATGGCGTGAATTGGCGTGCCGTGCGGGATACACTCAGGCCGCGAGCGGCGGAAGCGCAAACGCTCGGGCAGCTGCGAAGCGTGCTGTCGGCAATGGTCGCGCGGTTGCACCAGTCTCACTTCTCGATCATTCCAGGCGAAATCAGCGACGGCGTCGTCCTCGTCAGTGGTCGTCCGTCTGAAGACCGAAGTGGCACGGTCGGGGCGTCGTTCCGGGTCGTCGATGGGTTGGTCGTGGTGGCAAGCGTGCGCGACCACGGCGGAGCCCAGCGCGCCGGAGTGCGCACGGGGTGGATTCTCGACCGGGTTGGTGGATGCCCGATAGATGAAAAGCTGGCGCGCATTCCCCAGTCACTCGAGCCAAGGCGCGCGGCTTTGGCCGCATACAGCATTGTCAGCGAGTTGCTGGCCGGCCCGGTGGGTGACACGGTGATGCTGTCGTTTCGCGATGGGCAGAACCGTACCCGCATCGTCCCTGTCGAGCGCGGGACAGAACCGGGCACGATCGCCAAGTTTGGCAACTTGCCTCCGCTCAATGCGCATCTCGAGCTCGAGAAGGTGAAGCAGGGCACAAAAACGGTCGGGGTCATCCGCTTCAACATCTGGATGCCCGTGCTGGCGGCGCAGTTCGATGCGGCCATCGATTCGCTGCGCAACACCGACGGGATCGTACTCGACCTGCGCGGCAATTTCGGCGGCGTCGGGGGCATGTCGATGGGCATTGCCGGTCACTTTCTCGACTCGGCGTACACGATCGGCGTGATGCACCAGCGCGGACTCGAGCTCAAGTTCGTGGCGAATCCGCGGCGAGTGGATACCCGTGCCCAACGGGTGACGCCGTTTGCCGGACCACTCGCGATAGTCGTCGACGAACTCTCGATCAGCACGACCGAGATTTTTGCCGGCGGGCTCCAGTCGATGGGGCGAGCGCGAGTTTTTGGCACGCAAACGTCCGGTCAGGCGCTGCCGGCGGTGACCGAGCGGCTACCCAACGGCGACATCCTCTACCACGCGATCGCCGACTTTCTCTCACCAACCGGGAAGCCGCTCGAGGGTGACGGGGTAATTCCTGACGTGCTGGCCCCGCTCACCCGACAGGCGCTGTTGGCAGGTCGTGACCCGGCGCTCGATGCAGCCGTCCAATGGGCAGCAGCAACGGCGTCCGCATCCAAGTTAAAAGTCACGCCGTAGCCGGTTGGTCGGTTGCTCGGTCGTATCAGAAGGTTCGAGGGGCGGCGTCTCCGTCCTCACACACACGCAGTTCTCTTTGCTCCCAAGGATGTTCGCATGAAGTTGCTGACCAGACTCACGTCGCTGACTGCGCTCGCCGCCTCCGCGCTTTCGTTCAGCGCGCATGTCGCCAGCGCCCAGGCGCTGCCGTCGTCCGCCGAAGTCATTGCAAATTACGTCGCCGCAATCGGCGGC
This sequence comes from Gemmatimonadaceae bacterium, assembly GCA_043753735.1. Classification (GTDB taxonomy): domain Bacteria; phylum Gemmatimonadota; class Gemmatimonadetes; order Gemmatimonadales; family Gemmatimonadaceae; genus Gemmatimonas. The sequence goes on along the minus strand of JAYUWD010000333.1, from coordinate 3,919 downwards.
AAGGACGCGATCATGCAGATCAAGTCGATCAGCAGTGTCGGCACGCTTGACGTACCGGCCATGGGGTTGTCGGCCAAGATGGAGGTCGCGATGGCGGCGCCCAACAAGGTGGCCAGCAGGACAAACATCCCGGGCATGGGGGAAATCGTTACCGGCTTTGACGGCACCTTTGGCTGGGCAATTGATCCATCAGCCGGTGAACGTCTGCTTGGAGACAAGGAGCTCCAGCAGACGAAAGAGAGCGCGGACTTTTATGCCAACCTGCTCTACACCGCCGACCACTACTCGTCGATGCAAGTGCAATCGATCGTCGAATTCAACGGCGAAAAGGCATACAAGCTGAAGATGGTGCGCAAAGGGAGCGGCAATGAATCCACGCAATATTTTTCGGTCGCGAGTGCGCTGCTTCTGGGGGGCGAATCGTCGCAAGTCACCCCCATGGGCAACGTTCAGGTCACGCAGACGATAAGCGCCTACAAGCAATTCGGTGGAATCAAGATGCCGACCAAGGTCGAGCAGTCGATGGGACCCACCAAACTCATTATCACAACGTCTGGCGTGACGTTGAACGAAGTGCCGGCCAACGCGTTCGACATGCCCGCCAGAATAAAGCCGCTCGTCAAGCCGTAGTCGGCCCAACGAACGGCTTCACGCTACAACCTACCCGGCCAAATCAACCTACTTCGAACCGACAAATTGGATGCGGTAGATGCGGCCGCCCTTGTCGTCTGAAACAAACATCGCACCATCGGGAGCCATCGCGAGCCCGGTGGGGCGATGTTCTGCTTGCGAGGGATCGAGCTTCCCGTTTGCGAAGTTGTCAGCAAACGTTTCGTATTTGCCGCTGTACTTCCCCTTTGTTGCAGGCACAAAGGCGATTTTGTACCCCGCCTGCGGACGCGGCGCGCGATTCCACGAACCATGGAACGCGATGAAGGCACCGTCACGGAAACGAGCCGGGAAAGTCTTGCCTGTGTAGAACATCAGCGCGTTCGGTGCCCAGTGCCCCGGAAACGTCGCGAGTGGCAGCTTCTTTGTGGTGCAGCGGCCGACAACCTTGGCATTGCCACCGTACTCAGGCGCCATCACGAGGTGCTTGAGCTCCGTATCGAAGTAGCAGTACGGCCATCCGAAGTCGTCGCCCAAATTCACCTGCATGAATTCTTCGGCGGGCTGATCGGCCGAATGATCCTCGTCATACATCGGCGCCCAATTCTGGAAAAGCTGATCCCGACCGTGCTGCGTGGAGTAGAGCTTCCCTTCTCCGGCATTCCACGTGAGTCCCACGGCATTGCGAATGCCGGTTGCAAACCGTGCGCCCGCCGAAAACTGCTGGCCAATTTTTGTCGCGGAAAATTTCCAGATGCCGGCTCGCGTCTCAAGTTCAATGCACGGATCGACGCCCTTCACACCCGTCTTCCGGTCCTGTTCCTGACAGCTATTCGTGTTGGAGCCAACGTTGACGAACAGATTGCCTTTCCCGTCCAGCACAAAGTTGCGGGCGGCATGACCGCCACCGGGAAAGCCGCCGACGATGGTGTCCGGAGTGCCGCTCGGCATCATCGCACCCGCCGGGAACGGATAGCGGAGAATGGCCGTCTTGGCGTCGACGTAGACAAAGTTGCCGACCACCGCCACGCCCGTTCCGCCCGTCGGACCGAAGCGAGTGATCAGATCGGCCTTGCCATCGCGATTGGTGTCCCGCATGACCAGCACGCCACCCGATGCCGTGTCACCACGGGCCCGGTTTTGTCGATTGACGAACAGATCGCCGTTGGGTGCAACACTCATATGCCGAGGGCCGCCCAGGTTTTCCGCGAAGATCGCTGCGCAGAATCCCGTCGGCAATGTGAGCCCGGAGTTATCGTCCGCGCATCCAGGAGCGCGGTTGGTCGTCACGGAACGGAAGGCGCCGCCCACGACGGCAATGCCGATCACGGCGGCAATGGTCCAGCGCCGACGCAGAGATGATGCGGGGCGAGTTTTGAGTTGCATTTGCGCTTCGGCGGGTTGTGGTGCGATTCCATCAGTCACTCGTACTTCCTCCAGATCAGGGCTTGGTGCCATCCGACACCGAGAACGTCCAAAGGTCGCGCCTCGGTCCCCGCATGCGCCAGAGCGGGCTGCGAAGCGCGACACAACGCGTCCTCAGCTTGCGGGGGCATCGATAGTTGGAAGTCTGCACGTTATTGTGCCGATCGTGCCGATAGCCATGCCCTCCTCCCCCCTCGACTCGTCGCCCCGAGCGACGACGCCCCCGCGTCCGGTTCGTCGCGGCGTGACGTTGCTGGAGCTGCTGGTGGTGCTGATCCTGCTGGCCGTGACGGCTGCGGTCGTGATGCCCGCGCTCAGGCCACCCTCGACCACGGTGGACACAGATCCAACCGCGACAATAGTTGCTTCGGCGCGTCGTGTGGCGATCCGGCGGGGGGAACCGCTTCGATTGCGGATCGCCAACGACGGCGTCTGGGGGTTGGTGACGCTGCACGACGGCGTGGTCCTCGACGCCGGTCAACTACAAAAGGCAAACCCTGATCCGGACAACGCCCAATCCAGTGTGGACGAGCTCGTGCTCACCATCGATGCACTCGGCAGCTGTCACCCCTCCCGTGGAAGCGCGAATGGCGCCACCTATGATCCGCTGCGCTGCGTTTGGAGCAACGCCGTGAAGCCCACGGCTGCGTTGCCCAACAGCGGCGCGCGGTAACGTGACAGCATGACGCTCCTCGAATCGATTGTCGCATTCATCGTGCTGGCGTTGGTGGGCATCGCCTGTCTCGACCTATCACGCGGCGCCGTCGAACTTCAGCGTTCGAGCGAGGAGTGGACGCGTGCGGTCTCAATCGGAGAATCGGCGCTCGCGGCGGCAACGGCTGCCGCGAACGTGGACGATGCATTCGGCCCCGCATCCGGGCGCAGTAGCGCCAACGCGATGACGCCACGCATCCTCCGTCGCGTCTGGCGCGACGGCGTAGATGTGATTGAGGTCGCGGTGCCGTTGCCGAGTGGCGGCGAGTATAAGGTCAGTCGTTTGGTCGCGCGCGGCGGGTTGTCAGCACGTGTAGCCGCCGGAGTGACACGATGATTTGCGCGAGCAAACGGTTGCGCCGCAGATCGATGCGACGGTCGCACGAGCGCGCATCGCCGCACCTCGGCTTCACACTCATCGAAGTCATTGTTGCGATGACGCTCACCGCGATCGTACTCGCGATCGCTGCTGCGGCTTTGGGTGCAGCAACGTCGGCGCGCGCACGGGTCGAGGTGCACCAACAGACGGTTGAAGCCGACTCACGAATGCGCGTGTTGCTGACTGACATGCTGCGACACGCTCCGTCCGCTGATGCGGTCGACGAACCGATGTTGCGAGTCGAGCGCGACGCCGCTGGTCAACCCACGCTGGTGTTTTTGTCGACCGGCGTGCGCGAGCCCTATGGCACCGGTTCGGTGTGGCGCGTTTCGGTTCATCGCGATTCCACCGTGCTCCTGGTGGAGGCCACACCGCTCGGTCGCGAAACGCGCGCTGCGCCGTTGCGCATGACATTGAACGGCGTCACCGAGTTTGATGTTCGGGTGTTGGAAGCGTCGCGGGCCGGTGAACGCGCGCAGTGGCGCCTTGACTGGCCGGTTCTGCGCGCGCGGCCGCAGCTGGTCGGGATGCGCATCGCGAGCGAGTCGTTTGCGCCGACACCGTTCATCGTATCGCTGGCACCGTTTGAGGAGCGTCAATGATTGCCCCGAGGAGGTCTCGTCGGCGCTCGGGTGTGGCGCTGATCGTGGTGCTGTGGACGGTGGTACTGCTGGCGTCGGTCACCGCGATCGCGAGCAGCGCGGCGCGTAGCAGCGCGGCGGTGGCGTCGAACCGACGCGCTGAATACACGGCGCGCGCGATGGCCGAAAGCGGTGTTGTTGCGGTGACCGC
>JAYUWD010000332.1:0-4168 GCA_043753735.1 Gemmatimonadaceae bacterium | reverse complement strand
GCTCTTTCCCTTGCTCGATCAACGTCGGCGCCGTCCAGGCCAGCCCTCCCCCAATCACCCCGAGCCCGACGAACACGATCAGCGCCGATCCCACCCCTCGCCGGATCTTGTACCGTTCCAGATAGTCAACGCCCCGGGCCACCGCGAGCCCGAAAAGAGTCGCGAGAAAAACCAGGAAGATCAGCTCATTGACCTTCCAGAACAGTTGGAGCCCGAACCAGAGAGCGAGCACGGTGAGCGCGGCACGGCCCACGTCGCCGGTGCGCCACCCAAATCGCGGCGCTCCGGCCGGGTCGACGGGAGGTTCCTGCATGGGTGTCGTCATACGAGCCGAACTCTCGGTCAGGAGTGGACTTGAAACAAGGGGGTGAAACAGCAGGTTGCGCTATCTAGCCAAAGCTCTGCTACCGAACGTGCTGTATGGTGTAGCTTATGCCTACTCATGCACGCACCCGCATTCGACTACCTGGATACAACCGAAGCCGTGGACCGATTTCTCGAGCAGCTCTCGGGGACGCGCGCGATCGCTCTTGATACCGAGGGGGCGAGTTTTCACCGCTTCGTCGATCGCATATACCTCTTGCAGCTGTCGACGGACCGGCACGACGCGGTTATCGATCCATTGCAGATCGGCACCCCCGAGAAACTCGGCGCGCTCCTCGAGGATCGCGCCATCGAAGTGATTCTGCACGACGCGGATTATGATCTGCGTTTGTTGCAACAGGATTATGGGTGGCGGGTGACTCATCTGTTCGATACGCGTGTCGCGGCGCAGTTGCTCGGTATTCGCGCGTTCGGACTTGCGGCTCTGCTGGAGCAGTTTTTCGGACTCAAACTCGACAAGAAGCATCAGCGTGCCGACTGGAGCATGCGACCGCTCACGGCCGACATGCTCGATTATGCGGCGCAGGATACGCGCCACTTGCTCGGGCTCCGCGACAGGCTGCGTGACGCCCTCGTGGCGAAAGGTCGTTTGCATTGGGCGCAGGAAGAATTTCAGCGTGCTGAAGGGACCAAGTGGGATGTCGAAGAACCCGACACCAGTTTTTTTCGTCTCAAGGGCGCGCGCGATCTCACTCGCCGCGAGCTCGCGCGTCTGCGTGAACTGGTGCGCTGGCGTGACGGCATCGCGGCAGAACTGGACCGTGCGACTTTTCGTGTCGTTGGCAACGAGGTGTTGTTCGATCTCGTGCGCACCGTGCCCACGACGCGCGATGGGTTAATGAGCGTGAAGGGGTTTCCGCGCGGCATGTCCGAACCGCGTGCCACCGAAGCGCTGCAAGCGCTGGCGCGCGGCAACGCGGTACCCGAGGGCGATCTGCCTCGCTTTGCGAAATCGGCCCGGTGGGATCGCGATCCCGATTTCGACGACCGCGTCGCGCGTCTCAAGAGCGTGCGCGATGCGATGGCAACTGAACTCGATCTCGATCCGGGCGTGCTCTGCTCGCGCGACCGGATGGAAGCGGCTGCGCGGCGGAACCCCCGTCACCCGGACGACCTGCTTGAAGTGATTGAGTTACGTCGCTGGCAGGTCGAGGTTCTGGGCGAGGGTTTTGTGAAGGCGCTCGCATCGTTTACCGGGTCGGGGTCGGCGCCATCAAAGGCGTCACCTTCGCAGGCGTCTGCGACTACCGCAGCCGATACACCGGTCGCGACTTCTACAGCTTCCTCCACTGACGGGTCGCCGTACAAAGGCGATAGCTGACTCCCCACGCGTCGCGCACCGAGTTGCTGTAGGTTCTTCGCAACGGTTTGACTGGTGTGTTGTAGGCGCGACACACCACGAGGTGCGAACTCGGTGCCGTCATCAAGGCCGACCGGGTTGGAGCGGAGTTTTGGAAAGCGTTGCTGCATAATAAGTTGCTGGAATGTGCGTTATTTCGAACCAGCTTTTTCACCGAACTGGGCCGTTCGGCATGAGGGGTGCACTTAAAGTTGGTGTCCGCTGATCCATGACGATTGATGGACTCCGCCCACCGACTTGGAGCCTAGGCCCATGCGTCCCTCCCTGATTTCGCGCCGCTTCAGTCTGACGTCAAACTCCCATCGAATCGTCGCCCAATACCTCGGCATCGCATTTGCCGCGGCGTCGATCGATTGGCTGACCAAGTTCATCGTGGTGCAACTGCTCGGCGAAGGTGGCGGCATGCCGCTGTGGAAAGGCTTTGGGCTGTTGGTTACCTACAACACCGGCAGCGCAGGTGGCGTGATCGTCGGCCCCTTCACTTGGCATCTGAATGTGCTGGTGACCGGCATTGCCCTCGCGCTGATCACCGGCGTTGTTCGTCAGCTCGCTTTGGTCGACCCCAATGCTTCCAAGGCGCTCGGGCTGGTCGCCGGCGGAGCGTTGGGGAACATGGCCAGCATGCTCTTCGGCCCTGAAGGTGTGGCGGATTTCTTCGCAATCCGGCTTTCCAGCGAAACGACGATCGTGATGAATTTTGCAGACGCCGCACTGTGGACTGGCGCCCTACTGCTCATCCCGGTCGTGGTCCGCCTCGTGGCAGCTATACGCGCCGAGAAGCGTCCGACGGCGGTTTTCGCCAAAGCCTGATTCACGAACGAGCCGCTGCCGAAAAGGACAAACGGCCGCGAATTGCCAAAACAATTCGAATCGAGTCGCTAACTCGGCGCGATAACGAGATGGGCGAAAAACCTGGGTCTCAGCGCGGTGGTCGCGCGCCCATGGGTGGTGGCCCGCCTTGGCCTCTCCCTCGTGGTCCAATGGGTTGCAGGTCGCGCATCGCCTCAGCCAAACGCTCGGCTTGTGCCGCATCGAGCAACGGCGCCAGGGCGATCCGCGTGGAATCCACCCGAGCTTTGAGCGCCGCGTTGACGGCGTCGATTTCCGCCCGGTTGCGTGACGCCGTTGCCTCGAGAATGCCACGCACCGCGCGACGTTGCGCTTCGTCACGCGGAGCGATGGCTTCCTCCATTTTCTCGACAAAACCGCCGGGCAGGCCGCGTCTCATTCTAGGGCCAGAAGGATCGTACGGTTTGTCGACACCCAAACGCCACAAACGAGTCACTTGTTGACTACCGGCGGCGCCCAAGACGACCCCCACCGCCAGAGTAAAAGCGAGGAGCAGGGTGGATTGCAGACGTGGATTCATTCGTACGCGCTCCAGTCGGGAGTCCTTGTTTCGCTAGCGGCTTCGCTCGCGTCGTCACTTGCCGTTTGACCTACAGTTGCGACGGCGGCGGTCGGCTCGCCGGACTTTCCAACTGATGCTTGCCAGTCGACCATCGCGAGCAGTGCGGCGGCTGCGGCAAGCCATGGAAGCCAGCGACGGCCGGCGGCCGCGAGTCGCTCGTCGGCGGAAGGTGTACGTCGGGGCTGTTCCGTTACTCGTGCCAGGACACGCTCTTCAAAGCCTGAATCGAAACGAGTCGGAGCCATCTGTTCGAGCAAAGTACGCAGGGAACCTGGGGTGGAATCGCTTGCCGGATCGCGCGGGTCGGGAATTGTCATGCACCCTCCACGGCGCAGCCGTGATGGAGGTACGGGGTCAGCAGAGCTTTCAGTTGTGTGCACGCGCGTGCCAATCGCGAGAGCACTGTGCCTTCGGGAACTGACAACGCGGCAGCCGCTTCCCTGGTAGAGAGTCCCTGCATCAGTCGCAGTACCACCACCGCCCGATGTGCTTCGGAGAGTCGCGACAGTGCGAGTTCGACCATCTCCCGACGCTCACTGGCATCGGTCGGGTCGACGGGGTCGAGCGGCTCGAAGTGGTGATCGTCTGTCGCTGCGCCATCGTCGTTCAACGAAACAAAACGCGAGCGCAATCGGGCGCGCCGAGTGAGCGCCGTGAGCGAAAGATTGCGGGCGATGGTGACCAGATACGTGGAGAGTTCGCTGTCGCCACGAAATTGTTGCAGCGATCGAAAGCAGCGCACAAATGTTTCCTGACCAATGTCGTCTGCTTCGTGCCCTCGCCCGAGGAGCCGAATAACGGTGGACGCAACAAGCGACTCGTGCCGCTGGATGATCTGGCGAAACGCCGACTGATCACCGTTGCGCGCACGAGCAATGAGCTGCTCGTCAGACTCGAATTCCTTCATCTTGGCGATTGGACCACCGCAACCCGGAATTCATTCCATCCGGCCCACGGGTCTGACGGCGCATTCGCCAGACTGATCGCCGAGAGAACTCGCAGCACGCTGCATA
>JAYUWD010000331.1:0-4188 GCA_043753735.1 Gemmatimonadaceae bacterium | reverse complement strand
AGTCCGTCGACTGCAATCGGTTGATCGCTCACGACCGCGAGGGCAAACGCGCGATCAATTGCGTCATCAAAGCGACGCGTTTCGATGTCGATGTTGCGACCTTCACCACTGACCGCGGTGAGCTTCCGCAACACTTCCAGCTGTTTCATGACATCGGCGTCACTGGTCGCTCCGCCGCTACCCTTGTGATCGAGCCAAGGCACGCACAAGCGCTGTATGTTGCTCGCCGCCTGTCGCGCTGACTCAATTGCAGCGCGCAGCGCCGTCATCCTTGGGACTGGCGTGCCCGGTGGCCGATACGAAGTGGGAAGGGTCACGACATCACTACGCGGTCTTGTCGTCCCCATTGGAATACGCCGCGCGAGAGGCGTCTCGATCCCCAAGGTGACAGTGCGGCCCGGTCACCAGATCGAGCCTTACGACGCTACCGTCGTTGAACAGGCCGCCTCGCCTGATCGGATGCACGTAGCTGAAGATCGGACGCGTACGTTTCTCCGTGATGCTGTAATCTGCGCCGAGCGCGACACCTGTTATTTGGGAGACCCATCGCAGACGCGCACCCGCCGCGCATTTCGCGTTCTGCGACTGATTGTACAATTCACCTTGCATTCCACCCACACCAAGCGTTCGACTCAAAAACTCGTGATAGACGCCGACTCGTGCCTCACCGACCCCTGCGGTGAACGCCTTGTCTTCTCGAAGTCCAAGCGCAATGCCGAGCGACCATGACCACGGTCCAGGTTGACCCAGCGACGTTGTCATACCGCCGTCGGTCGGAAGCCGTGATTGCGCTCCGACTGGACACGACACAAGCACAAGCAATATCGGAATGGTGATTGCGATCGCGCGCATTCGGGTGACCTATCCGGCTGCATGGTGGCCTCGCGCATCGACTCGATGCGAAGCAAACGTGCACCCCATCTTGTGGCTTCGTCAACAACTCGGATGCGCGCTGGATACTTTCGCGGGTATGACTAGGGCGTGGCGTTCATTACGGCGCACTGCTCTGCCACCCCATCGAGCTCGGGGCGACGATGCGTCAGTGCCCACACACCGGCCGGCGTGAGGACCGCCGTACCGAGTGTCGCGCGGCAGTCCGGCGCGCGCCCAGCTCCGACAATGTGCACGAGATCAAAAACCAATGCGGACGCGCGACGAATTGAGTGATGGGTGCCGAATATGTGTTGAAAGCTGTTTTCCGCGACGACACCGTCGGTGACATCGATCGTCTCGAGCTCCGTTCGCACAAGCGGATTACTTTGCCGTAACCCCGCACGTGGCGTTCCACTGCGCTGGCGCGACAGTAGTAGCATGCGATCGCGTCCGGAGGTGTAGGCGACAATGCGCGACGAAAGGGAGGTGAGTGTCGGGACAATCGTATCTGCAAAGCGGCGCGCATCGACATCGGGCGCCACGAACGCGATCCCCCTGACGCGTTCACGCATGAAACGCAGACGTAACGACGCCTCCTCTCGGGGTATGTCGCTCAGGAGAGCGTCGCTGAGCAACTGTGCGCCCATCGAGTGCGCGACAAGCAGCAATCGCGATGGTGGTACCGCATCGAGTATGACTTCCGTCGCACGAACAAAGGCTGGCCCAATTGCGACTGCGGCAGTTGAATCATCGCGGTATGCGTGATCGAAGATTGCACCGCGGGTGGGCGTCGCAATGCCCAAACCATTGGAGGGCCAGCAGAACGCGACCCACGGTACCGCCGCGCCCGATCGGGCACGCGCCTCGGCAACATGGTGCCAGCACTCGTGCAGCGATGTACCGTATCCGTGCACATACAGGAGTGCAAAGTTATTCGGTGCACTATTTGCGCTGACCGCGAGACGCACGTTGTTGACGAATTCGTCACGAGAGAGCGCTATCGAATCATCGAGCGCGATGTCGAGCCCATCGACAAACGGGTCTGCGCGACGGCGATACGTATGCACGACATATCCATACACGAGCGAATCCGCGAATCGACGGGAATCCCGACCGTCGTCACGCGCGCGTGCCGAGATGTACCAGACGGTGTCGGCGATGCGCGTCGACGGTTCTGGACTCGATGAAACACTCGGTGAGGGCGACGGAACACGCCCTCCCCGTGTGCAGGCCGTGATTGCCGCGCCGATCAGCGCGACGGTACCATACCGCCTTGCTATCCGATGTGCAGCAGGGATGCCCGCGCCGAGCATTTGAGTAGCTGCCGCGACCAGTTGCCCAAGCGAGGAGCGATCGTCTGAAGCGCGAAACTGTTGCACAAATTGCGGTCTCCATGCCAGAGGTTGGCGCGCGCTTCGCAGGCGTTCCAAGGTGGCGCGGCCTCGTGGACGACATTGCGAATCGGCTACGCCAATTAGAATCTGCAGCTCGGCGGCTTTCTCAACGATACTTGGAATTGCGACGAAAGCTTCTTTACCGGCGCGGCGTGCAAAACGTACCACCTGGACCGGCCAGCACCGTCCTGCCAACGCGGGGCTTTCACCGACGGTCGCCGTCAGACCCTTCAAATTCCCTGCTCGAATCCTTCACCGGACCGAAACATGGACGCGTCTTTCGTTCTCGATCATCAGACGCTGCACAACCACCCCACGCGAAACGGTTGGACCGACGGAACCGTCGTTCGCGCGCGCCTTGCCGTATCGCAATCCGTCGCCGCGGACGCAGCCGCACGACTCCACCCCGACGATGTCATGCCGGCCGCCATCTTCGACTACCCGGTCGACATGCTCGCTGTCCCCGCGCGCTCGCGATTTTTGCCTCACCTACCTGCCGATGGCTGCGCACGATGGCTTCACACAAACCGACGTGCGCGATGATCGCTGCGGTTACTGGCCCCTTGCGACGCTTACCCTTGACCCGCGAAAATATATGGGCCGTTGTCGACGCAGCGGCGCACCGTCGAGCCGAAGGGATTGTTGTTCGGTCAGCCGCGCGACCATGCCGTGTCTCGTTGCGCGTGGGTGTTCGGCGACAACGACTGCAACTCGTTCCTGCAATCGGGCGCACTGTAGCTGCGTCGACGTAGCACCTCCAACACACACGCGAAAGTCGCCCAGGCACGCCACAAGTTGCTCACCACGAACGCGAAGCTGCCCGACAACCCCATACCGCTGCTTCCTTACGCCGTAGCGCCGGAAGAGTCGGTGTGTGCATTCACCGAGCATCGACGACGGTCCGCGCGCTCGCTACGCTGCCCACGCCTACCAGCCGGTGGTGCCGCCCCCACCCTTCCATGGTCCAACGATCTCGGGAGTGACCCAGCCGCCGTAGAAGCCGCCATCCTGCGGCATGACGCGCTCGCCGTCCACCGTACACTCGGCTGTGTTCGCATATAAGGCTACGTGATCGCGAATAGCGGCGAACGGTGCGCGAGGCTGATCGTAGGACCACGCGGAGCGCTCCAATCGCACTCCGCCAGCGACAATCGTCCAGTAGCGTGCGCTCCCCTTCCATTCACACAGCGATGTACCGTGGGCCGGGTGAAACGCGTCGCGCATGGCGTCACTGAATGGCAAGTAAAAAGTAGGTGGACTGGCCGTTTCGATCAGACGCTGTGCCCGTCGGGTGCGCACGACTTCAACGCCACCCACCCGCACGACCACTTCGCGCGCATCGGGCATCAACGCGGGAGGGCGGGGATAGTCCCACACGGATTCCTGTCCTGCGCGTACCGCATCAGCGAACGGCGGCCGTTCACTCCCAGTCCAACGCCACATAGCCACTTCCTCCCTGATATGAACCGGTATGAGAGCCATTCTTGATCGCGCCCGTGTCGGAGTGCGGGGCGCACGAAGGACGGCCGTCTCGCCAAAGCAAACGCCCGACCAGATCCCGCGGAAAAGAACGGCGCTGATGGAGAACGTTCGCCAAGGTTGACTTACCACCAAGCCTTGAAATCGATAGGAATGGTGGTCACGTCACTTGCGGCCGAATAGTCCGCAGACTCGACACCGTCACTCTGCTTCACCTGGTGCCTAGGGTCGTCATCAAAGTGGGGCTGATGACGCGGGTCATCGCGCCTTTGCCGCCACCGCCTTGATCATTTCTTCCAACGGCCAGGCACTCTGATCCACCGCTTCCCATTCATTGTCGCCCGCGACCCAATGCGACGGACGGTCGGTTGACCCGATCAGCCGTGCTCGATCGCCGGTTGAATGCACTGCATGTTGCGGGACGAGGGGCAGATCCAAGTCG
>JAYUWD010000330.1:0-4189 GCA_043753735.1 Gemmatimonadaceae bacterium | reverse complement strand
CGCCGAGCGCTTTTGTTTCTTCGATCTTCTGTCCGATCTGTTCGAAGGACAGCGTGTAGCCTTCGTTGTGCTTGGGGCGACGATAGAACGCACAAAATCCGCAATCTGCCACACACACGTTCGTGTAATTGATGTTGCGGTCCACGATGTACGTGACAACGCCGCTCGGATGTTTTTCCATCCGCGCCCGATCAGCTTCGAGGCCGAGTTCGAGGAGCGGTGCGTTGGTGTAGAAATCGAGCAAGTCGCGCATGATGACCTTTCAGGCCGCTGGTAGGAAAGAGAGCGTTCCGTCGGGAACGCGTCCCGCCAATACCAGCCGGCGGAAAAACTCCGTGAGCCCCGCGAGATGCGGGTATGACAGTCGATAGTCCAACCCCGAGAAATACACCGCACAGGTGTCGCGGGGTACACCACTGGCCAACGACGCCTGCGCCGTCAGTACGTCGAGGTGTTCGAGCCCCCAATCGCGCGACGCAATCAGCGAGGCGTGTGCCGACAGCGCTGCGTGAACGGGTGTGCTGCGCTGGGCGACCCACACCGCGAATACGAACGGCAACCCTGTCCACTCCTTCCACGCCTCGCCCAAATCAACGCGGTACGGATAGCGTTCGGCCCAGCCCCCACCGCGATTGGCGTCGTCGAAGATTTTGAGTGCCGCGTCTCCGATCACGAGGCGCGCTTGATGCGGCTCATCGTCGAAGCGCGAGATGTCAGCCAGCTCCGCGTCGCCGAGCACAAACTCCGGACGGCAGCGCCAGACATTTTCGAAAAGCAACTCGAGCAACGCGACGCTGGTCATCGAACTTTTGCTCACCAGCACGCGCGCGCCACCAAGCGATGCGGGCGGACGACGCGAGAAGAGCATGACGCTGCGCACCGGACCGTCGCTGGTGATGCCGATTTCTGGGAGCAACAGATACCGCTTTGCATCGCGTGCATACTCGACGGCGGAGACGACGCTCACGTCGAGCTGGCCCGCTGCCATCAGGTGGTTCAATCGCGTGGGGATTCCGTCGACGAGCGTGCCATCAAGTGGCACGATCCCGCGATCGATCCCGCCATAGACGGGATAGCAATTGATGTACGGAATCCGGCCGATACGAAGCATGATGACTGTTATGCGTTAGCTCAAACCGACGCCGCTGACAGTTCGTGAGCTTGCACTTCGCGCAGTTCGTCGTCGTCAAACTCATGAATCACGTTGTAGAACGAATCGCGTTCGGCGGGCTTCTTTCCCGCGCCGCGAATGAGCGTGAGCAATTGCGCGAGCGTCATCCCCTGGGGCGTGTGCGCACCGACCGCGTGATAGATCTTTTCACGCACGACGGTGCCTTCGATATCGTTCACGCCAAAGTGCAGTGCGATCTGGGACACGGCCTGTGTGACCATGATCCAGTGCGACTTTATGTGTTCGAAGTTGTCGAGAAAGAGCCGACCGACTGCCAGGTTGCGCAGGTCGTCGAAACCGGTCGATGCCACGCCCTGCCGACCGAGCGTTGCGCCCAGCTCATTGTCGTCGGGATGATAGGCGAGCGGTATGTACGCCAGAAATCCGCCCGTCTCATCCTGCAGATTGCGCAGCATGGTAAGGTGCTCCATGCGATCTTCGATCGTTTCGACATGACCGTACAACATCGTGCAGTTGGTCCGAATGCCCAGCGTGTGCGCGGTGCGGTGCACATCGATGTAGTCGGCACCACCAAGCTTCTTGTCGGCGATCACGTCGCGGACGGCAGCGCTGAACGTTTCGGCGCCGCCACCTGGCATCGTGTCGAGTCCGGCTTCACGCAGCGCAATCAACACAGCTTCGCGTGACATCTTTTCGATGCGCGCGATGTGGGCGATCTCGACGGCCGTCAGCGCCTTGATGTGCACCTGCGGATGACGTTTCTTGAGCGCACGGAACATCGTCTGGTAGTACTCGAGTCCCGCCTGCATATCGAGACCACCAACAATGTGGAACTCGCGCGTGATGCTGCCGTCGGCGCGATCGGATTCCGCCAGCACCTGTTCCAGTGAATACCGATACGCCCCTTCTTCCTTGGGCAGCCTCGCATAGCCGCAAAAGACACAGGTCTTCCGCAGCACGCAGATATTGGTCGGATTGATGTGCTGATTCGAGGCAAACGTCACCCGGTCGCCATGCTTGGCCCGATTGGCCGCATCGGCCATTGCACCAACGCCGATCAAATCCGGCGAGCGGAATAGCACCGCGCCGTCGGCGGCCGAAAGGCGCACGCCAGCGATGAGCTTCTCCCCGATGGGGCGGAGCGACGGGTCGCGCAGGCGTGCAAGATCGAAAGCAATTGGTTCGGGCATCAGGTCGAACTTGGGACGTGCTCGGGTCGCTGTGCGGCGGATACCGCCAGCTGCTTCACCGTAACGAACGTCTCGTCGCGCTCACTCGTGCCAGCGACGGAGTGCGAGCGAGACGTTGTGACCACCAAAACCGGAACTGTTCGAAAGCGTGACGTTGACCTCGCGTTCACGCGGCGTGTTCGGCGTCACATCAAGATCGCACTCAGCGTCAGGCACCGAGTAGTTGATCGTCGGCGGGATGATGTTGTCGCGAATTGCCAACGCACAGGCGATGAACTCTACGCCACCCGCCGCGCCGAGCATGTGCCCGGTCGCCGATTTTGTGGAGCTGACCGAAAGTTTGTAGGCGTGATCGCCAAACACTGCCTTGATCGCCTTGATCTCGTTGGGATCGTTGAGCGGGGTTGAGGTGCCGTGCGCATTGACGTAGTCGATTTCGGTCGGAGCCAGACCACCGTCCTTCATGGCCTTGCGCATGGAGCGCTGCAGCCCTTCGTGGGCGTCCGGCTGACCGGTCAGGTGATAGGCGTCGCCGGTTGCAGCGTAGCCGACCACTTCTCCGTAAATGCGAGCGCCTCTGCGCTTCGCGTGTTCCAACTCTTCGAGCACCACGATGCCGGCGCCTTCACCAAGCACAAACCCGTCACGCGTCGCGTCGAAAGGGCGCGATGCGGTGGCGGGCGAATCGTTGCGTTCGGATAGCGCAGTCATGTTGCCGAATCCACCGATTGCCATGGGCAACACGGCGGCTTCCGAACCGCCCGCAATCATGATGTCGGCGTCGCCATACGCGATCGTGCGGAACGACTCGCCAATGGCGTGTGCACTCGTGGCGCACGCGGACATGGTGGCAAAGTTTGGCCCCTTCGCGCCAAAGCGCATCGAAACGATACCGGCTGCGATATCGGCGATGAACATCGGAACGAAGAACGGTGAGATGCGCCGATTACCCGACTGCATCAGCGCCGTATGCTGCTCTTCCATGGTGGCCAGCCCGCCAATACCGCTTCCCACGATCACGCCGCAATCTTCCGCGACATAACCACCCTTCTCCAGCCCCGCGTCGCGCATCGCTTCGACGGATGCGGCAAGTGCATACTGTGTGAACAGATCGGCGCGCTTCGCTTCTTTCCGCTCCATGTACAACAACGGATCAAAGCCCTTTACCTCGCAGGCAAACTTTACCTTAAAAGTGCTTGCATCGAACTTGGTGATCAGCGCGCCACCCGAAACCCCACCAAGGAGCGACTGCCAGGTCGTCGCCACGTCGTTGCCGACAGGCGTGATTGCCCCCAGCCCCGTAACGACGACCCTCCGACCCATTAGCCCGCGACCTTGGCCTCGAGGTAGGCGACCGCGTCACCAACCGTACGAAGCTTTTCGGCATCCTCGTCGGGGATGTCGATGTTGAATTCCTTTTCGAACTCCATGACCAGTTCGACGATGTCGAGCGAGTCCGCACCAAGGTCTTCGATGAAACTCGCTTCGGGCGTCAGCTTCTCGCGCTCCACGCCGAGCTCTTTTTCGATGATATCCTTGATCTTCGACGCGTGATCCGTCATGAGAACGATTCCTCTGAAATTTGTTGGAAGGGGGAAAGCGGAACTTAGCCGTTATGCATCGCGGCGGGCAGTGTCCCAGAGGACGTTCTGGCGCTCCTACATCACCAGTCCGCCGTCTACAACAAACACCTGACCGGTCACGTACCGGGTCAAATCGGAAGCAAGCACAGCAACCATGCCGGCGATATCGTCTGGAGTGCCCAGCCGATCGAGTGGAATGGTCGAACTCATGGCCTTCTGTGCGTCCGGTGTCATTGCCGCGGTCATATCGGTCTCGATAAAACCAGGGGCCACGACGTTGGCCA